>NZ_JBIUCP010000002.1:0-153803 GCF_044538765.1 Acinetobacter sp. ABJ-A23_2 | reverse complement strand
AATTTATTTTAAATTTTAGTAATAAATTTTAATTAGTTGTAGGAAATCACGTAAAGTTTTCTCATATTATGAAAAAAGAAAAATTAATTCAATTGTTGAGGCAATGATTTTTCGAACAAAAAATGTGTCTAGAGTATTTTTTTAGTAAATGTATCATGTTTATATTTCTATATTTTTTCAGGTTTTCTCATTTTATTTATGTTCAATAAAGTTTGATGAATTTAAGCAACTTTAAAAATAATGGATTAACTAAGATAAAAATAGTTCACGCTACAGTTATAGGTTACCTATTATATACTATTGTTATGTTATACAGTAGCTTTTAATAAGAACTGTAAGTAACGAATCACAAACTCAACACATCTAAACATTTTTTTGTGGCACTTTAGATTGACGTATGTCGGCGGCGACAAAATAAAGGGATATTTATATGATAAATAAGTGTAAGTGTCATAGCTTAATTTATTTAAATCGCTAAGATAGAAAACAGAATGATTCATCCTCCTGATGCTACAGCCATAGAATAAGCCCATGAAAGACAAGCCGACATTAACTTATCAATTGCCGACTCAGTCCTGTTGGACGCATACATGGATAAAACCGCCTTTTTGTCATCCTGAATTGGGCCATGAAAAAGACACACGCTTTTATAATCAGCAGCCTAGATCGCCTGCACGAGGATCGAAAGAATTATTGCGTTGGTTAGTGACTCGTGAATCTTATACATGGAACGTCGATATTCAGAATGAGTATGAGGTACGTGTTAATACGCCAATTGCTTTACCGCAGAATCGTCCTCATGCGGATTTAGATGATTGGCAAGTGTGGTTTGTAGGTCACGCTACTGTACTCATTCAAATTGGTCCATATAACTTTATTACCGACCCAGTTTGGTGTGATTATGCGAGTCCACTGCATGGACGTGGTCCGCGCCGTGTATGTCCAGCGGGATTTGCTTTGGAACAGTTGCCAACCATTCATGGGGTTCTACTCAGCCATAATCATTATGATCATATGGATTTAGCAACGCTTGAATGGCTACATAAAAAATTCGCTATGCCGATTTATACGGGGCTTGGCAATGGGTTTTATTTGCCTAAAGAGTTCCATGTTATTGAAATGGATTGGTGGCAGGAAATTCCTTATCACGAGTTAAGAATAGTTTATACACCTGCTCAGCACGGTTCGGGGCGGGGCTTACGTGACCAAAATAAAGCACTTTGGGGCGGCTTTTCGGTTTTAGCAAAAACAGGACATTGTTTTTTTGCTGGTGACACTGGCTATGCAGGGCACTTCAAACAGATACATGCACGCTATGGCGCACCACGTGTTGCCTTACTTCCAATCGGAGCTTATGAACCTCGTAAACTAATGAGTTATGTTCATATGAATCCTCAAGATGCAGTGCATGCACATTTAGATTTACAAGCGCATCGGTCTATTGCGATTCACTATCGAACTTTTCAGTTAACAGATGAAGATCGGGAAGATCCTGAACATGCGTTAGCTCAAGCGATTAAAGCATCATCAAAACTTGCTAATCCTTTTTATTGCATTCGAGAAGGGCATAAATTGACTGTCTAAAACGCTATTATTTTTTATATTAAAAAAGCCAGTTCAATTTGAACTGGCTTTTTATTATTTTGACTAAAATTAAGCTAAGTCAAAACGGTCAAGATTCATAACTTTTGTCCATGCTGCAACAAAGTCTTGAACAAATTTTTCTTTACCGTCGGCTTGAGCATAAACTTCTGCTAATGCACGTAAGATTGAGTTCGAACCAAAGACTAAATCATTACGTGTCGCAGTAAATTTGACTGCACCTGTCTTACGGTCTTTGCCTTCAAATACTTCACTTGTTGAATCAACAGGTGCCCATACATTCGACATGTCGAGTAAGTTCGTAAAGAAATCTGTGCTGAGTACACCAACTTGCTGAGTGAATACACCATGTTGTGATCCATCCCAATTGGTGCCCAGTACACGTAAACCACCAATTAATGCAGTTAATTCTGGTGCAGTCAAAGTCAGTTGTTGGGCTTTATCAATCAATAAGATTTCAGCTGGTGTGTTGATACCTTCTTTCTTCCAGTTTCTAAAGCCATCAGCAGCGCCGAGTAGTAATTGGAAAGTTTCGATATCAGTTTGACTTTGTAATGCATCAACGCGACCAGGAGCAAATGGAACGCTAACGTTAAAACCTGCCGCTTGAGCAGCTTGCTCTACACCAACGTTACCTGCAAGCACAATTAAGTCAGCCAATGACAATTGAGTTGATGGTTTGAGTTCTTCAATTTTAGTTAAAGTCTCAACTGCTTTTTTATTTACTTCCCAACCACGTTGAGGAGCTAAAGCAATACGTGCACCGTTTGCACCACCGCGTTTGTCTCCACCACGGAATGTTGATGCTGATGCCCAACCAAGAGAAACTAATTCTCCAGCAGATAATCCTAATGCAGCGATTTTTGCTTTTGCATCAGCAATGCTTGCAGCAGATGGAATAGCGCTGGCAGCAGGTAATGGGTCTTGCCAAATTAAATCTTCAGCAGGGACTTCAGGACCTAAATAACGCGCTTTTGGACCCATATCGCGGTGAGTTAATTTGAACCATGCGCGAGCAAAAGCATTTGCAAACGCTTGAGGGTCATCATGGAAGCGACGAGAGATCTTTTCAAATTCAGGGTCAAAACGTAAGGTCAAATCTGTTGTCAGCATTGTTGGCTTACGTTTAACTGATGGGTCGAAAGGATCAGGAATGATTGCCTCAGCATCTGCTGCTACCCATTGAATTGCACCAGCAGGTGAACGCTCTTGTACCCACTCGTATTTGAATAGGTTTTCAAAGAAGTGATTGCTCCATTGTGTTGGAGTTTGTGACCAAATCACTTCTAAACCTGAAGTAATCGCATCTTTACCAACACCTGTACCAAAGCTATTTGACCAGCCAAAGCCCATTTGCTCAATTGGTGCTCCTTCTGGATCAGCATGAACATGATCAGCAGAGGCTGCCCCATGAGTTTTACCTAAAGTATGACCGCCTGCAATCAAAGCAACAATTTCTTCATCATCCATTGCCATGTTGCCAAAAGTCGCACGAATAAACGGTGCAGCTGATCTTGGGTCACCACTGGCTTCTGGACCTTCAGGGTTCACATAAATTAGACCCATTTCGGTTGCAGCAAGATTACTGCCTGCCAAAGCTTCAGAGTTACGATGAGCTAACCATTCTTTTTCATCGCCCCAGTTTACATCGTTGTCTGGTTCCCAGACATCTTCACGGCCTGCACCAAAACCAAAGGTACGGAAGCCAGAAGACTCAAGTGCAATATTTCCGGCAAGAATAAATAAATCTGCCCATGATATTTTTTGACCGTATTTTTGTTTAACTGGCCATAATAAACGACGTGCTTTATCTAGGCTTGCATTGTCAGGCCAGCTATTTAAAGGTGCAAAACGTTGTTGACCACGACCCGCACCACCACGGCCATCACCCATACGATAAGTACCGGCAGCATGCCATGCTAAACGAATAAATAAACCTGTGTAACTTCCCCAATCGGCTGGCCACCAATCTTGAGAATCGGTTAATACATTTTTGATATCGGCTTTGAGCGCGTAGTAGTCAATTTTTTTAAATTCTTCGCGGTAATTAAAATCTTTACCAAGTGGGTTGGAGCGTTCCGAGTGTTGATTGAGCAAGTCAACGCGTAATTGATTTGGCCACCAGTGCAAATTAGTCGTGCCACCACCGACTGTGACTTGCGGTTTTGAGTTATGACCTGAAAAAGGACATTTTGATTCGTTTGACATGATTATATTCTCTCTGGGTAATATTTATTTGAGCTCTTAATGGAACCGAAGGCTCATTTTCCTGGACTTCTGGGTTAAAAAAGTGATGCATATCGAATAAAGAAATGAGAGAACAAGTGGTGAGATAAACCGTTTTAAAATTTTTCACTGTTATGTCAGCTCATCATTTTTACTCAACAATACATGAGTTTCCTTTGTTTATTATTCCTTCAATTTACTGCATGAAGGCTAAAAAACAAGTGGGAAAATGGTTCGACTTTTGCAAATAATGATGCATGGCATGAGCTCCTTAATCATTGAAACATCGCAATATCTTTCAATTTCGTTCTTTAAATATACTAGAATCTGATCATTTATTTTTCAAATGGATTAAATTGGCTATATTAATAGATAAAACCGATTTTAACAGTGAAGTAAAATTGTTGAGTACGGTAAATGTGAATCTGAAAATAAGAGAGAAAATCTAAAAAATAGTTCAATAAAAAAGGAGAGTTAAAACTCTCCTTTTAAAGTATTTATACGGTGACAAGACGGTTAGATTTAACCATATCGGCTAAACCATGCGTTTTAAAGTAGTACTCAAGCCAGCTTTTTACAATAAGCGGGTTATTCATTTTCATGACATCATCAAGTAACTTTTGGGCATCTGTCATGGGTACATGACAAATTGCTTTACGCACACGTAAGATGTTGCTTGAACTCATAGAAAGGGTATTAAAGCCCATTGCCATCAGTAAGATTGCGGATAACGGATCGCCCGCCATCTCACCACAAATACTTACCGGTTTTTGGTACTTGTGACATTCCTTTACCAGTCGGGTTAGGGCACGCAAAATGGATGGATGGAAGTGTGAATATACGCTGGCCACATGTGGATTATTACGGTCCACTGCGAGCAAGTATTGAGTTAAATCATTTGAACCAACCGAGAAGAAATCGACAAGCTCTGCAAACTCATCAATTTGTAGCAGTACACTTGGTACCTCTACCATAATCCCGATTTTTGGTTTAGTAATTTTAACTTGCTCTTCTTCTTGCACAGCTATCCAGTCACGCTCAAGTAAATAAAGTACTTCTTCGACTTCACTGACTGTTGTCACCATTGGCAACAGAATATGCAAGTTATTTAAACCAATACTGGCTTTGAGCATTGCACGGATTTGTGCCGAGAAAATCTCTGGATGATCGAGCGTAAAACGAATACCACGCCATCCTAACGCCGAGTTTTCTTCTTCAATACTGAAGTATGGTAAGTCTTTATCAGCACCAATATCGAGAGTTCGCATCACCACTGGTTTATTGGCAAAGTGGCTCAACTGTTGACGATAGATAGCACGTTGTTCTTCTTCACCTGGGAAACGTTCCCGCAACATGAATGGAATTTCACTTCGATATAGGCCCACACCTTGCGCGCCGCGTTGTACGCCGCGAACAACATCAATCATGAGACCTGTATTTACAAAAAGTTGAACTGATACTCCATCTGGAGTAATCGCTTCTTTAGTCTCGTATTGTTTGAGATCTTTTGCGATTTGCTCATCTTCTTTCTGAATTTCTTTATAGCGTTGACGTAACCGACGTGGAGGGTTTACAAAAACACGGCCCTGATACGCATCCACAATCATTTCTGCATCATCGAGCGTGTTAACAGGTAGCTCAGTTACACCAACCACTGTTGGAATACCCAATGCACGTGCCACAATTACCATATGCGAGTTAGCAGCACCTTCTGAGGTTACAATGGCTGCAATATTATCTACCGGTAATTCCACGAGCGCAGCAGTACTAATTTCTTCACCAATTAAAATACTGTCTGGGCTGAGTTCACGGTGGCTTGAATCTTCTTCTTGCAAAGAAGCTAAAATACGCCGTCCTAAATCTTTAAGGTCGGAAACTCGTTCGCGAAGATAGTCATCTTCCATTTGCGCAAATAGGGCAGTGTGTTTTTCAATTACACGACGTACAGCACCTTGCGCCCAATGACCATCACGAATCAGATCTTTAATTTCTGCAGGTAATGCATTTTCATCTAGCATTCTTAAGAAAACGCTAAATAAAGCGCGTTCTTCGGCCATGAGTGAATCATGCATTTTTTCATCTAAAGAACGAATCTCTGAACGAACTGATGAAATCGCTTGATCTAGAAGACGAAGTTCATGGCTAATATCTTCTGCTTCACGGTCAGGTACTGCACCCAAATCGGCAGGTGGATATAAAATAATAGCGCGACCTAACGCAACACCACCTGCACCTGAAGCACCTTGGAAGGTTTTATAGGCAGGCCCATTACTTGGCTTACGAAATACATCGATATTGCCAACCGCGTGAGCATGCGCAATTACCCCAGAAAGCTGAGCACAGAGCGTAACTAAAAAGGATTCGGCTGCTTCGCTAAAGTCTTGAGGAAGTCTATTTTGGACAACTAAAACGCCCATAACCTTACGACGGTACATGACAGGTACGCCGAGGAATGAGTTATAAATTTCTTCGCCCGTTTCAGGTAAATACAAGAAGCGCTCGTGCTTTGGTGCATTGTCAAGGTTGACAATTTCTTCACGTTGCCCAACCAGACCGACCAAGCCTTCACCTAACTGCAATGAGACATGACCAACTGATTCTGGATTTAAGCCTTTTGAGGCCATCAAGACATAACGCTGGTTGCGTTCATCGAGTAAATAAATAGAGCAAACATCCACTTTCATGGCCTCAGCAACCTGATTGACCATAATGTCTAACGATTCATGCAAACTCACGGACGCATTAATCTCTTGGACAATGCGTCTTAGAGTGTCGAGTTGCATGTTTGACATGGATGTATACTCCAGTATTTTTTAGACTATGAATGTATTTATAACAGCACTTTTAATAAAAATCATTTGCTAGATAAATGATTTTTAGGGTAATTGTTGCAACGGCAACTGTGTACACAACTCCACCATGGCTTTCCGGTAAACATCACGCTTGAAGTTCACCACTTGACCAAGAGGATACCAATAGCTAACCCACTGCCATTCATCGAATTCGGGTGGGTCTGAGAGGTTTAACTGAATATTTTTTGCAGGCGCAGTTAACTTCAGTAAAAACCATTTTTGTTTCTGTCCGATACATACGGGGTCAGAGTCTGACCGAATGTACCGATGTGGCAAACGATAACGCAGCCATCCCTTGGTTTGCGCAATAATCTGGACATGTTCGGGCAATAAGCCGATTTCTTCTCTCAGTTCTCGAAAAAGTGCCTGTTCAGGGGTTTCTCCAAACTGGATGCCTCCTTGTGGAAATTGCCAAGCATTGTGACCAATGCGCTTTGCCCATAAAACCTGTCCATCATCGTTTGCCAAAATGATCCCGACATTGGGTCGGAAACCTTCTGAGTCGATCATTTGGCTACCTAAATATTTATCTATATCGTTGACTTTAATCGCGGGGACAAACACTTTTTTATGTCCAGCTCGAAAAGATCAAAGTAAAATGTTTAAATTGCTACGATCTTAACGAATTTCTATCGACTAGCGGAGATAGATTTACATTTTTTTTCTTAAATTTCAGTTTAAACGAGAATTTTCATGAAACTGGCGTTGTTTGATTTAGACCATACCTTGTTAAATACCGATTCAGACCACTCGTGGGGTGAATTTTTAGTCAACGAAGGTTTGGTTGATCCGGTTCATCATCGTCAGATGAATGATAAATTTTATGAAGATTACAAAGCTGGCCAACTTGACCCATATGCTTATAATGAATTCGTTTTCGGTTTCTTAACAAAGCATGATAATAGCTACTTAACAGAGCTTCACCAATTGTTCATGCAAAAAGTGATTCGTCCACAAATGCGCCCTAAAGGTTTTGATGCAATCAAAAAACATCAAGATTTAGGTCATACAATTGTTGGCATTACGGCAACAAGTGATTTTATTACTGCGCCAATTTTCCGTGAATTTGGTATTACTGAAATTTTAGCGACCAATGCCGAAGTGGCTGATGGAAAATATACGGGTAAAGTTGCGGGCTTGGCATGTTATCAAAAAGGTAAACTTGCACGTCTTGATGATTGGTTAGCAGGCCGTAGCGTATCTGAGTCTTGGGCGTATTCAGATTCAATCAATGACCGTTTTTTACTTGAATATGCAACGCATGCGATTGCGGTAAATCCTGATGATCGCCTAGAAAAGTTAGCTCAAGAGCACAACTGGGAAATTCAGGACTGGTCGATTTAAGATTATAGAGTTGGAAGAGCTATGTATTAGATAAGCTCTTTCAGCTCTTAATTCATTATATTTAAATTATTTTTTATATTTCTTGAAAATCCTAATCCAAAAATAAATATTGATAAGTTCAATAAAAATAAATTTTAAAAATGAGGTAATAATGTCAAAAACACCACAGATTAAATTACCAAAACAACTTTGGAATGATCAAAGTGTTGATTTAACACGCCATCGCTATCAGGGAAAATTACTGAGTAAAAGTGAAGGCTTTAAATTAGGTAAGGCTCAACGTAAAAAAGTACCGCGTGAACAGTTGTCAAAGCTTTCTGAACGACCAAAAGGTACAACTGCCTTAACGATCTATGATTGGAGTAATCAAGGACGATTAGAGAAACTCAAACCGATTCGTGCAAAACGGATGAGTGTTTCACCATTTACATTTTATCGTGGTATGCCTTCTTTGATGCTATTTGACCAAGCATGGGAGCAGGTAAATACAGGTTTATTTCAACAGATTTGTGGTGATTGTCATTTAAGTAATTTTGGTGGTTTTGCAAGCCCAGAACGTAATCTGTTATTTGGAATTAATGATTTCGATGAAACTTTAGTTGCCCCCTTTGAATGGGACGTAAAGCGTTTAGCAACCAGTTTTGTGATTGCAGCACGTGATATTAATCTTGCAGATAAAGTGGGTTTAAGAGCAATTAAAATAATGCTGAGTAGTTATCGTCAGCACTTATTAGAAAATGCGAAACTTTCACCCCTACAAGTTTGGTATGAAAAGATTGATGCCATTACCTTATTAGAAAATACTGAATGCCGAAAACTTAGAAAGAAAAGCGAAAAGGATATTGATTCGGCACAGAAAAAAACGGTGTATTCTGTTTTGCCGAAGCTTACCCAACAAGACCAAGAGACAGGATTGCGTCATTTTGTAGATGATCTGCCGTTATTATGGCACCCCAGTGCAGATGAACCATTTAATAAAGATGTTGATGTATTCTTTCAACAATATCGTGATTCCTTGAAATATGATCGCCAAGTACTTTTTGATCGTTATCAATGTACAGATGTGGCCTTTAAAGTGGTTGGTGTTGGAAGTGTTGGTACTCGATCAGCCATAGCCTTATTTCAAGATGCAGATCGAGAACCGTTAATTTTACAAATGAAAGAAGCGAATCCATCAATTCTTAGTCCGTTATTTGTAGAAAAAGTAAATCACGAAGGTGAACGTGTAATACATGGCCAGCAATTGATGCAGGCCGCAAGTGATATATTTCTTGGATTTTCTTCAATATCGAATCAACATTTTCATGTCCGTCAGTTACGCGATATGAAAATATCTTTTAATATTAATGATATGGATGAGGAGTATTTCTATAAGTATGCTGAAGATTGTGGCTTAGCTTTAGCGCATGCCCATGCAAAATCTGGAAATGCAGATGTACTTATGGGATATCTTGGAGAGGGCGATACGATTGTAGATGTATTACAAACGTATGCAGAAGAATATGCAGAGCGCAATCTAAACGACTATCAACAATTTATGAATGAAATTGCTGATAGTAAGATTCAACTCGCTGGAGATGATGCGCTTTAATAAATTACTTAACTTTGCTTGTGGTATACCAAATATTTGGGTCAGGGTTTTGTTGATGCCAAAGCTTAAATTGAGCCCGCCATTGCTGAAAGGGTGCCGATAAAGTAGGGCGTGGGTCATCACTTAAACTATAAGCCATACCTTCTACCAACCATTTGGGTTTAGTCAGCATTGCAATATTTCCCCATTCTTCGGCTTGACGGTGATGAATAAGCTCATGGGTGATGTAGAAATCTTTCCAGCCACGTGGTGCAACCAATAACCCCAAATTACCTACTGCTTTAGCGGCTGCTTTTTCCATACCAAAGGTATTGGCACATTGTGGAGTTGAGCAAAAAACCATAGTGGGTTGTTGATGAAAAGCACCTACTTTATTTTGGGTCTCTTTTAATGCCTGATTATAAAGTGTCTTTGCAAGAGGCTCTGTTTTTGGATCATCTACACAGACATTGCCTCCACAATGTAACAATGACAGGTGATGGGCGAAAACAACACGTATCGGCTTAAACCAAATAAATGTAACTAGAACTAAGACAGCTAAAGTTATGAAGCTGTATAAACCGATTTTAATTATCTTGGAATATTGATTCTTCACGATCATGAATCTTAAGTGAAAAGTATAATGATAGTAGAGTAAAGGGTATATATTTACAGTATTATTTCTAATCAATATATAACTTTATTAATTAAAAAATAGCATGGCTAAAAACAAGCGCACTAAAAATGAAAGTAGTACTGGTTTCTTTCAAGAGTTTATAGATCAGCTTATTACCGCTATTTTGGGCGAACTCCTTATTTATATTATTGCTTTACTGTTTATGAGTGCATTTGGCGGAATTATTTTTGCTGCTATATGTTTCAGTTGGGGCATACTATTTTTGCTGCTGCCTTTTGCAGTTTTGATTTATATCCTTTTTAAAAAATATAGTCATTAATAGCATTATTCTTGCATCATTTTAATCAACTCTTGCATGGCTCTAGATTGAGTACGTGCAGGGTGCCATACCATACCTAACTGGCGGTTCATCTCGACATCTAAATCAAGCTGTTGCATATCTTGATTCAACAAAGTTTTTGGTAGTACTGACCAACCTAAACCAATAGAGACCAACATACGAATAGACTCAAGAGGGTTATTACTCATGGTGATTTTTGGTTTAAGCCCTTGTTTTTCGAACTCAGCTAAAGTGATTTGAGCCGTATAAGTTTGTGCGGCAGGCAATAAGCTTGGGTATTCGATTAAGTCTTGTAAGGACAAATTCTTTTTTTGAGCCAATGGATGAAATGGAGCTGCTACAAAAACTAAAGGATCATTCCAGATGGTAATGTAGTTAAGACGCTCATCTCCTGAAGGAGGAAGCGTTAAAAAAGCAAGCTCTAAATCACCAGCAAGGACCTGTTCGTGTGCTTGTTCTGAATCAACAAAATGCACGTCTAGCGTGACTTGTGGAAACTGCTGAACAAAGTGTTTAAGTGGGGCAGGTAAGTGGTGCAAACCGATGTGATGACTCGTCCCGATTTTTAAACGGCCTTGTATTTGCGTTTGTTCATGACTTAATGTGTGGTGAATATCTTTAAGTTCATTTAACCAGTTTTTGACTTTTGGTAATAATGAATGTGCAGCATGAGTGGCTTGAACCCCACGTCCTGCTGACTCAAATAGCTTTACACCGAAGTATTCTTCGAGGCTATGAATACGTTTGGTAACAGCAGGCTGGGTAATAAAGAGTTGATCTGCAGCCACAGAGATAGACCCTGTTTCCATAACTTTTACAAAAGCTTCAAAGGCTGCAAGATTCATAATACAACTCTACTTGGAATAGAAAAATCGAGAGAGGCTAAAGTCGCCAAGCCAAAATCGTATCATGCTTGCAGCTAAACGTTCTATAAACTTGTGATTTGGCGTATTAATCTTAACCTAAGCAGTTGTCTCTTTTTCGTTTAAGGCTGAAATACGACGGTCTTTTGCTGCCCATACTTTTTCATGAAAGAAAAATGCAAATGCTTGTACGGTTGGTTCTAACATACTTAAGGTTAAAGCCATCCAAATGTTACCTGTTACAAAGTACGCGACTAGCATTGCTACCGTAATATGCATAATGTAGTAACTTAAGGTTTTCTTTAATGTACGTTGATTTTTTACAACGAATTTTTGAATATTAGCCATCATCATTCTCTCTACCTATATTTGATATTTTTAGTATAGAGATGAGAGTATAAGATTAAAAATGGATTATGCAAATGATAATCATTAACAAAACCGATTTATGTATTTTGCGTGATATTAATAAGCACAGGAATTATTCCTAAAAGTTTTCTAATTTATAAAAATGATAAATTAGATTTATGTGAAACTCTGGCTATAATCGAATAAAGATTAGAATTACCCAGTCCAATGGAGCAAGACGACATGGCAGGCAAAACTTTATATGACAAATTGTGGGATGACCACGTAGTTACAGAGCGTGATGATGGTTCGTGCTTACTTTATATCGACCGTCATTTATTGCATGAAGTAACAAGTCCACAAGCATTTGAAGGTTTGCAACTTGCTGGTCGTCAACCGTGGCGTTTAAGCGCAAACGTGGCTACACCAGACCATAACGTTCCAACCTCTAAAAAAGAGCGAGATCAGGGTATTGCAGGTATTGAAGATGATACGTCTCGTATTCAAGTTCAAACCTTAGATGATAACTGTAAGGCTTTTAATATTGTTGAATTTGGTATTAATGACATTCGCCAAGGTATTGTGCATGTTGTTGGTCCTGAACAAGGCTTAACATTACCGGGTATGACGGTGGTATGCGGTGACTCGCATACAGCGACTCACGGTGCCTTTGGTTGTTTGGCGCATGGTATTGGGACATCTGAAGTTGAACACGTTTTAGCGACACAATGTTTGATTCAGAAAAAATCAAAAAATATGTTGGTTCGTGTTAATGGCGTTTTAGGTAAGGGCGTAACACCAAAAGATGTCGTGTTGGCCATTATCGGTAAAATCGGTACTGCAGGCGGTACTGGTTATGCGATCGAGTTCGGTGGCCAAGTTTTCCGTGATATGTCGATTGAAGGACGTATGACGGTATGTAACATGGCAATTGAAGCGGGTGCTCGTGTGGGTATGGTTGCAGTTGATGATAAGACTATCGAATACGTAAAAGGCCGTAGCTACGCACCAAAAGGTGAGCAGTGGGAACAAGCGGTTGCTTACTGGAACACTTTACATTCAGATGATGATGCTGTTTTTGATGCTGTAGTTGAGTTAAATGGCGCAGAGATTGAACCACAAGTATCTTGGGGAACTTCACCTGAGATGGTGATTCCAGTGTCGAAAGCTGTACCAACTTTAGAACAAGCGAAAGATGACGTACAACGCAGTGACTGGACGCGTGCGTATCAATATATGGGTTTAAATGCAGGTCAAGCATTGGGTGATATTCAACTTGACCGTGTGTTTATTGGTTCTTGCACTAACTCACGTATTGAAGATATCCGTGCTGCTGCTGAGGTGGTTAAAGGCCGTAAAGTGGCTTCTAGCATTAAGCAAGCGATGATTGTTCCGGGTTCTGGTTTAGTGAAACAGCAGGCAGAAAAAGAAGGTTTGGATAAAATTTTCTTGGAAGCTGGCTTTGAATGGCGTGAACCGGGTTGTTCAATGTGTTTAGCAATGAACGCAGACAAATTACAACCAGGCGAACACTGTGCATCGACATCAAACCGTAACTTTGAAGGTCGTCAAGGTAATGGTGGTCGTACTCACTTGGTCAGTCCGGCAATGGCAGCTGCTGCTGCAATCGCAGGTCATTTTGTTGACGTTCGTTCATTTTAATTCGGTCTGGAGCAAACCATGAAAGCTTATACAGTTGAACAAGGTATCGTTGCACCATTAGATCGTGCCAATGTCGATACAGATTTAATTATTCCAAAACAGTTTTTAAAATCGATTAAACGTACTGGTTTTGGTGACAACTTATTTGATGAACTTCGTTATTTAGATGAAGGCTATCCAGGTCAAGATAATTCGGTACGTCCAAAAAATCCGGACTTTGTTTTGAATCAGCCACGTTATCAGGGAGCAACAGTTTTAATTGCTCGTACGAACTTTGGTTGTGGTTCAAGCCGTGAGCATGCACCTTGGGCATTAAATGAATATGGTTTCCGTACCGTTATTGCACCAAGTTTTGCTGATATCTTCTTTAATAACTGTTTTAAAAATGGCATGTTACCAGTCATTTTGCCTGAGAATATTGTTGACCAGTTATTTAAAGAGTGTGCTGCAAATGAAGGTTATCAATTAACTATTGATTTAGCTGCGCAAGAAGTACGCACACCAACTGGCGAAGCGTTTAAATTCGAGGTAGATCCATTTCGTAAGCATTGCTTGTTAAATGGCTTGGATGATATTGGTTTAACGCTTCAAAATGCGGACGCAATTCGCGCTTATGAAGAAAAAACTAAACAGGTTCGTCCTTGGGTATTCCAAGAGATAAATTAACCTTTTGGTACATTTTAAACATAGTCATGGCGTCGTGTTCAAACTCTTGCTAACATGCTAAAGCATAACAACAGCTTAAAATTATGCACTAGATGAGGATTGGGCTTGAACAATGAAGAGGAACGTTACTCATAGCTTTTTGTTGGGCCTGTGCGCAATAACACTGAGTGCTTGTCAGAGCACTCATAATGTAGTGGATACTGTTCGTATTAAGCAGGCTGAACAAGAAAATTTGGGGCAAAATGCAGCAATATATTGTTCGGGCGCAAAAAGTTGCGAATTTGAACGGCTAAATGATATTACTGTTGTTGATGCACAGACACGCAGAATTAGTAATCAGGCAATTCATCAAGGAATTGTAAGATTAAATGGTTCGGTGTTGAGTCAAAGCAATAGCTTGTATCTATCTGTGCCTGCGAAACAATATGAAGTGGTGATTCGTTACTATCCGATTTCTCCAGATCGGGCAGAAACGATCCATGTTATTCACCAATTCAAAGCTAATCATCGCTATATGTTTAAAATGTACCGAGACAAATCTAACCGTTCGGGTAGTTTGCTCAATGTTTCTGTACCAGATCCATTATGTGTTGACTTAGAGCAAGATGGGCGTGTAATTCGCCGTTTTTGTCGACCATTTGATGTAACCACAGGACTCGGTGAATTTCTCGAACAGAAAAAACTAACACCACGACAGTCATAACGCTGTCTTGTCTTTGAAAATGGAAAACTTCATGTCTAAACAGATTTTAATTTTGGCTGGTGATGGAATTGGTCCTGAAATTGTTGGGGCAGCAGAAAAAGTATTAAATAAAGTAAATGAAAAATTTAATTTGTCGTTGACTTGGGAACATGGCCTATTAGGTGGCGCAGCGATTGATGCTCATGGTGAACCGTACCCAGCTGTAACAAGCGAGCAAGCAAAGAAAGCTGATGCCATTTTATTAGGTGCCGTTGGCGGACCAAAATGGGACACTATTGAACGCTCTATTCGCCCTGAACGTGGTCTTTTAAAAATTCGTAGTGAACTTAACTTGTTTGCTAACTTGCGCCCAGCGATTTTATACCCACAATTAGCCGATGCTTCTAGCTTAAAGCCTGAGGTTGTTGCTGGTTTAGATATTTTAATTGTTCGTGAATTAACTGGTGGTATCTACTTTGGTCAGCCACGTGGTATCCGTGAACTCGAAAATGGTGAAAAACAAGGCTATAACACTGACGTTTATTCTGAAAGTGAAATTAAACGCATTGCAAAAGTGGCTTTTGAACTTGCAGGATTACGTGGTGGTAAAGTTTGTTCTGTAGATAAAGCAAACGTTTTAGAAGTGACAGAGCTTTGGAAGCAAACGGTTACTGACTTACAGCAAGCGAACTATCCAAATATTCAGCTTTCACATATGTATGTGGACAATGCTGCAATGCAACTTGTACGTGCGCCTAAACAGTTTGACGTAATCGTTACAGGCAACTTGTTTGGCGATATCTTATCTGACGAAGCAGCAATGCTTACAGGCTCAATTGGTATGTTGCCATCAGCTTCTTTAGATGAAAGTGGCAAAGGCATGTATGAACCTTGTCATGGTTCGGCGCCTGATATTGCAGGTCAAAATGTGGCAAACCCATTAGCAACCATTCTTTCTGTTGCAATGATGCTTCGTTATACCTTCCGTGAAGAAGCTGCTGCTAAAGCAATTGAAAATGCAGTAGGGCAAGTACTTGATCAAGGTTTCCGTACAGCCGATATTATGTCTGAAGGCATGACTAAAGTAGGTACAGCCGAGATGGGTGCAGCTGTCGTTGCTGCTCTTTCTTAAAATCTATTTTGTAAAAAAACGCAGCATTAAGCTGCGTTTTTTATTGTCGAAAAGTTTTAACAGGCTTTGCCCTGATATTGGATTGATTCAGCAATGTCATTTTTAAGCTGAAAAATAACTTTGCAACTAAAATTAACATCGTAAGAATTGCTTCCTAAAGACCCCGATTGAATAGGGACTGGATTACCACCCATTTCAACATTACTCACCATAGGAATTGGAATGTTTAATGGCCGTAAAATTGTGTAGATGAGTTGATTTGGTGTTTTCTGTGGAACATGAGCAATTTGAAATCCAAGACCACGCAAGTTTATTTCTTGCTGAATGACGGTCGATGATTTGCCCAGAAAGCCTTTTAAATATTCTTGTAAATCTATAGATTGCCGTGGATGAGTTGCACAACCGTTAAAATGAATAAGTATCACTGAGAGTAAGCTTATTCGACATAGGGTCTGTATATTCATTTTTTTCTCTATCACATTATATTTATTATTAGATAACGGTAGGTTGGATTGCCTGGCTTGTAAAGAAAAAAAGGGAGTTTATGATAAATGGAGAATGAGTTTATCTAGGGATTCATACTCATATCCAAAAGGCTTTATAATTATTTTGCAAAAAACTTAAGGAAAACATGATGAAAAAAATACTTTTAGCATTTTTATGCAGCTTTGGAGTAACAGCGGTATATGCCGATAATTGTGACACTACTCGTAATACTTATGATGATATTTACTGTACAAATAAAATCTATGCGAGTGCTGATGCAGACTTGAATAAAAACTATCAGGCATTAAGAGCAAAATTGAATACGGCGCAAAAAAATACGCTTAAGAAGTCTCAACTTGCTTGGATACGTCAACGTGATGCTGAATGTACAGATTCAAATAGAAATAGTGTAGACGTGCAATGCCGTTTACAGACAACGCAAGAAAGAAACCATTGGCTGCAAGAAAGATTGCGTGAATGCCAAACAGTTGGATGTAAAACCAGTCGATTAAGTGAATAAATAACGCAATAAAAAAGCCACTTCATGATGTGGCTTTTTTGCATTCACTAATTAGCGAGCACGGTACGTAATACGACCTTTAGTTAAGTCATATGGAGTCATTTCGACTTTCACACTGTCGCCAGTAAGAATACGGATATAGTGTTTACGCATTTTACCAGAAATGTGTGCAATAACTTCGTGACCGTTTTCAAGACGTACACGGAACATCGTATTAGGAAGCGTTTCGGTGACAACGCCTTCGAACTCAATGAGTTCCTCTTTATTGGCCATAGCCTACCTGATGATCAAATTGGAAAGGCGCAAATTATAGTCAATTTATTTAAAAAAAACAAGATAGACATCTTCTTGTTAAAGCATCTGGTTAAACTATGACTAGTAAAAAAAAGATGCAATTTTTTTCACAAAACAACTCTAATTCTGTTGTCAGTTTGGTCAATCAACGCTAATCTAAAATCATAGTTATTAGGGACTGTTCATGAAAAAAGAGTCAACAGCTCCTAAGTATCAATGAAGTATCTACATGGAAGGGCACTGCGTGGGTCAGCTAACAGATGCATCAGTTGTATTACGTTTTGGCTATCAAGCAATTCGTCGTGCAGGATTGCCAACAGAAGAAATATTAACTAAAGCGGGAGTCGCTTTAAATCAGGTCGATACTAATGCACGTACTCCGTTAAGTGCACAGTATGCCTTTTGGACTGCAGCTCAGGAAGTCAGTAAAGATCCAGACATCGGTTTGCATTTAGGTGAACATTTGCCTTTATACCGCGGTCAGGTGATTGAACATTTATTCATTAGTAGTGAAACCTTTGGTGAAGGGCTTAAGCGAGCTTTGGCTTACCAACGTCTAATTAGTGATGCATTCGATGCAAAACTGGTGGTTGAAGATGGACGCTGCTATTTGACTAATGGTGAGCAAGTGGGAGCCGACAACCTTGTAAATCGTCATTTTTCAGAATGTGCGATTTCTGGTGTGCTTCGATTCTTCAAATTTATTACTGAAGGGCAGTTTCATCCTATCTTCATCGATTTTAACTTTAGTGAAGGTGCTTCGGAGGACGAATATTTCCGAGTTTATGGCTGTCCGGTAAGTTTAGGGCAAAAAGAAACAAGACTATATTTTGACCCTGCCATTTTAGACTTCCAGCTTTGGCAAGCAGAGCCTGAACTATTGCAATTGCATGAGCAGCTCGCAATTGAAAAGTTACAAGAACTTGCTCGTTATGATTTAGTGGGTGAAGTTCGTCGTGCGATTGGTTCGACACTTGAAAGTGGAGAAACCACGCTAGAAACTGTAGCAGCTCAATTAAATATTACACCGCGCCGTTTACGGACACAGTTAAGCGAAGCAAATACTAGTTTCCAGCAAATACTTTCTGACTATCGCTGTCGTTTGGCTAAAAAACTTTTGGCAAATACCAGTGAGAGCGTGGAACGTATTGTGTATTTAACGGGTTTCTCTGAACCAAGTACGTTCTATCGTGCGTTTAAACGATGGACCAATGAAACACCAGTTGAGTACCGTAAGCGTAAACAACACCGTTAATAAAAATGGGTTAAGCCTACTCAGGTAGGTTTAACCAATGTGGCCCAAGTGGTGGCTGTGGCAAGTCAAATTGCTCAGGGTAATAACATTGAATAAAGTAGAGACCATCAGGTGGAGCAGTGACACCTGCAGCTTTACGATCTTGTGCCGCAAACATCGCATCGATATGGTCTATTTCATACATACCTTGACCAATTTCGAGTAAGCATCCAACAATATTACGCACCATATGGTGTAAAAAACCATCTGCTTGAATATCTAAGACCAAGTAGCGGCCATGTTCAAATAGACGGCAATGCGTTACATGTCGTACAGGCTTATTGGACTGGCATGCTGCTGCGCGGAAGGTTTCAAAGTTATGTGTTCCTTCAAATTTGCTGGCAGCTTTAATCATCTTTTGCACATCTAGCTGTTGGTAAATGTGCGTGACCTGTTTATGTAAGAGGGCTGGGCGACAAGGAGCGTTATAAATAACATAGCGGTAACGTCGAGCCGTCGCCTTAAAGCGTGCATGAAAGTTTTCATCCATCAGTTTAATCCACTGAATGGAAATATCTTTAGGTAACTGGCTATTTGCTCCTCTCAACCATCCCATTTCTGGACGAATGGCGTTCGTATCGAAGTGTGCCACCATATTCGTTGCATGTACTCCCGCATCTGTTCGGCCCGCACCGTGAAGTGCAATAGGTTCATCTGCGATTTTGCTGAGTACACGCTCAATGGTTTCCTGAACGCTGGCAACGCCTGGCTGTTGTGTTTGCCATCCTCGATATTGAACTCCGTTAAACTCAATACCGACCGCATAACGTTGCATAGCTTTACCTCTATTTAATGCAAATTTTCATTCCAATGGCTGAGCCATTGTTCTGGGGTTGGGTATTTTAAATAGATTTGAAGTGCTTTTGCATAAAGATCTGCATGACTATGCGCATCATTAATGACAATTTTTGCAGTTTTGGCCCAAGCACTAATTGCATAACGTTGATCAATGCGGCCAAAGGTCACCTGTGTCGCCAAGATTGGAACACAACCATGAGCATACAGTTCATCTAAGGTTGCCAATAGTTCAGGGTTTACTGCGATATTGCCTGTACCAAAGCCTTGTAACACCAAAAAGTGTGGTGGGGCAGGAAGTAAGTGACGTAATTGCTGTACCAAGTGCTGTGTTGCAATCGGTTGCATCATCCAGTTTAAAATTTGGAATGAAGCTGCTTTTTCAATTTGAGCATCTTGTACGATCAATTCATTTTGCTGAGGCGTAAACTCAACTTCACTACTTAAACCTGAAAATGCATCGAGTTCAGTTGTATGCGTTTTTAAAGCAGTTTGTGCATGGAATACTTGATGATGGAATGCAAGATATGCACCTACAGGTAGGGCAATCACTTGTTCTAATGCAAGATATAAGTTCTCAATTGCATCAGTAAATTCACGAGTATTATCACCTTGAATATTGAGTAACGGGTATTGGCTACCAGTAATTACAATATGACAGCTTTGGCCTAAAAAGCGGGCTAGGGTCGCAGCCGCATAACTGAGCGTATCTGTACCGTGAATAACAACGAAATGTTGATAGCCTTCAAGTTGTAGTTGTTGTATGCGTTGAATGAGGCGTAACCAATCAGGTGCCGTACATGCACTGCTATCGACAATATTGGGTGCAGCAAAGCAGTCGACTGTTAAGTGTGGGGGAATCACTTTTTCAAGTTGAGGCAAGAATTGGTCATAAGGCATAGGCGCTAAAGGTTCACCAATGCAACCAAAAGTACCACCCATATAAAATAAGGCTATTTTTTTCATATTTTTGCAGGCATAAAAAAGCAGTCATCTCTGACTGCTTATGGTAAATCGAACAGTTCTAAGAAGCTATGCGATTAAGTAGGTTTTTCGCATGTTGTTGTTGTTCTGTGTTGAATTTTTGCTCATCAGCCTGTAGTAAATTGCGCGCTGCTTGGTTCGCTCCAAACTTAATGTATTGCTCAGCCAATTTCAAATCGAGCTCACTTTCATTTACTTGTTTTAATTCTGGAAAAGCTTCTAGAAGTGGATCTTCTATTTGAGTTTGCGTAACAACTTCATTTACTACAGCTATAGGGTTTTGAGTTTCAAGCTCTGGTGCTATAACTAATGCAGGCTCATCTAACGAAAACTCAAGAGGTGCGATCGAAGTCGCTTCTAATGGCGCTTGTTCTACGAGTGTAAGTTCATCTAATGAAGGAGTTTGTTCAACAGATTTCGTGTCTGAACTTGAAGGATTTAAGTCAAGGTTGAAATCTAATGCACTAACGCTACTCTCTTGATCTGCTTTTACCTCTACTGCTTGAGTTTTTTCCTCAGTTTCATGCTGAGGGGCCAAGTCAAAAGAAAACTCTAAATCAGCTAGCTCATTTGTTTCCTGAGATGACGATACTTCTGGTTCTTGCGGAGAAGTTGATACTTCTGTTTCATGTACAGGTTGGCTGGTATTTTCTGTAGCCGCAGTTTTTTCGAATGAAAAGTTAAATTCTAATGGTTCAACTTCAACAGCAGGTTCTTGTTTTACCGGTGTATAGTCTTTCTGCAAGTCATCAAAAGAAGCTTCAGAAGAACTTGTTGTTAACTGGTCAAACTGAGCTGTTGTATCAGGTGTATTTTTTGGCTCTTCATACGTTTGAGCCTGAGGAAAATCAATAGCATCAGGTTGTCTTGAAGACTCATATTCTTTTTGTCTTGCTTCTGCTTTAATTGCGATTTCATTTAATGCCAAGCTGCGAATATGGCTAATAAGTTGTTGAATCGCAAATTCATCTTTTTGAGCAATATGAACTTCAAGAAGTAATAAATACAATTCGTGTTGAGTATTGTCTTTCTTTAGTGCCTGATTGACTTGAGCTTCGGCCGCAGAAAACTGTTTTTCTTGAATGAGTTGTTGAATATTTTGACGAACAGCTTCTGGTACTGGACTACTTTGTGGAAGAGCAGGAGCGACTTCTTCAACTACACTGGCTTTACT
Source organism: Acinetobacter sp. ABJ-A23_2 (assembly GCF_044538765.1). NCBI lineage: Bacteria > Pseudomonadati > Pseudomonadota > Gammaproteobacteria > Moraxellales > Moraxellaceae > Acinetobacter > Acinetobacter sp. ABJ-A23_2. The sequence continues at coordinate 132,332 of NZ_JBIUCP010000002.1, read as the reverse complement.
TTTTTCGCGAGAGCTTTTACTCGACTTGGCACTCGCTTTTTTACCCGCTTTTTTACTTATACTTTTTGAGGAGGTGGTCTCTTGTTTTTGGCCATTCTCACGCTTTTTTAAAACAACGGCGACCACGAGTAATATGATAAACGGAATCACATATAACATTACTTTCCCCTTAAAAAATAAAATTTTGCAATATAAAGCGAGCTAACTCTGGTTTTAACTTAATGTTTTTGCTTGTGAGTTCGTTGCTGTGCTTGTAACTGCTGTTGTAACTCTGCCAAACGCGCATTCAGAAGTTGAATACGTTGGTCTTTTAAACTTAAAGTTTGATTTAGTTTGGTTACATTCCTTTGTAATGTAACGGTTTTTTCTCGAGTTGTCATAACTTTTACTGCTAACTCAGTATTGTTTTGACCTTGTTGTGTGCTCTTTTTTGCACTTCCATGAGTAGAATTTGGGCTGTTCTCTGCCACAATGCTCATTTCAGCTTGTTGTAAACGATATTTAGCTCTGCCAGAAGATGGTTTTGCTAAGTTGGCTTCACTCGATTTAGGTTTTGGATGTGAAGCTTTAGCTGTATTTGCTGCTGTTAAGTTTAGTGAGATTCCCTGACGTAAACGGTTTACATCACCTTGAATAAACGCATGTCGGTTTTGAGCTTGGATATCTCGCATGACTTTAGCCACAGGTTGTTTGGTCTGTGCTGCAATACGATTGGCAATAGTCCATAAAGACTCATTTCGTTGTACAACATATTTACCGGTAGGTGCTGGGCCTTTATAGGTGCTGATTTTTTGCTTTTTCGGTGTATTTTTACTTAATACATTTTTGTGTTGAGCAGGCTTAGCTTGGGCTGCTTTTTTGACTGTAGTTGTTTGATTGTCATTGCTTGGTTTAAGAGGCGCAGATGGCTGTTTTTCTACAGCAGATGACTCAGTACTCATTGCTGCTATAGTTTGCTGTGGCGCTTGAGTCGAAGGTTTTTCGGTAAAAGGCGTCGCAGGAGCAGAGCTATTCAAAGCCGGAGCAGATCCAGTACTAATGTTTAGATTACGTTCATTAGCTGGAGTTTCGGCTACGGTGGTTGCTGTCTCAGCAGGTGTGTATCGAGTACTTTCAGGTAAGTTTAACGCGATGTCTTTTTCATTTACGATAAATTGTGGTGAAAGTGGACTTTCGTTAGCAGCGACCTTTTTTATAGGCGATGGCTTTAAAACGGTTTTAATATGTTGAAGACGAGTTGCATTACCTTCACTGACTTTTACGACAATATTCAGTTCAGGATCAATAATAGGACGAGATGAGGTAATTACAATAACGCCAGAACCTTGGCCATTTTGTCGCGTATAAAAATTCAAGTTACCAGGAGGTTGATGAGTGACTCCTAAACCATTGAGATCTTCTTGCGTGGCTAAACTGACTTGCAAGGGCGTATTTGGATCGGCTTGCTGAAAATTCATTTCTGCATACAGTAATTCCCCAGGCGCAGATTGAATTTGAATAGGATCTAATGTAATCGCATAAACAGAAGGCGAAGACATAATGGTGAAAATGGCAATTTTTAATTTGTTATATGCAGTCATCTCAATCCATGACCTGATCAGTCGTAAAGTCGTTCAAAATTATACAATAATGAAATGTAAATAAATTGTTAATTTTTCACAAACCAGTTACGAAAAAGCCGATCAAATGTGATCGGCTTTTTATTTTGACTGAATGATTCAGGTCAAATTATGAGCTTTTGTATTCTACTAAAATACGTAACATACGACGTAAAGGTTCAGCAGCACCCCAAAGTAGCTGATCGCCTACTGTGAATGCACCGAGATACTCTTTACCCATATTGAGTTTACGTAAACGGCCTACAGGTACAGTTAAGGTACCAGTCACAGCTACAGGTGTAAGATCAGTCATTGATGCTTCACGTGTATTTGGTACAACTTTAGCCCACTGGTTTGAGTTACGAATCATATCTTCGATCTCATCAAGCGGAACATCTTTTTTCAGTTTGATGGTTAATGCTTGAGAGTGGCAACGCATTGCACCGATACGGACACAGTGACCATCAATAGGAACGATTTGAGAGTTACCTAAGATTTTGTTGGTTTCAACTTGACCTTTCCACTCTTCTTTAGATTGACCGCTTTCAAGCTGTTTATCAATGTAAGGAATTAATGAACCCGCAAGTGGCACACCAAAGTTTGCAGAAGGGAAGCCTTCACCACGTTGTAACTCAGCAACTTGACGGTCAATATCAAGAATTGCAGATTTAGGATCATCTAACAAGGTCTTGGTATTGTTGTATAAATAACCCATACCTGTTAACAACTCACGCATGTTTTGTGCGCCAGCACCTGATGCTGCTTGATAAGTCATAGCAGTCATCCACTCAACCAAATTGTTTTGGAAAAGTGCGCCTACGCCCATCAACATAAGTGATACTGTACAGTTACCACCCACGAAAGTTTTAGTACCTTTCGCTAAACCGTCTTTAATCACGTTAAGGTTAACTGGATCAAGAACAATGATTGCATCATCAGACATACGTAAAGTAGATGCAGCATCAATCCAGTAGCCATTCCAACCAGTTGCTTTTAACTGTGGGAAAACTTCAGACGTGTAGTCACCACCTTGGCAGGTAATAATGACATCCATTTGCTTCAGACTATTAATGTCTGTAGCTTCCATAAGTGCTGGGGCAGTCTTACCACCAAATGAAGGAGCTTCACCACCTGCATTACTGGTAGAGAAGTAGAATGGCTCAATATGAGCAAAATCATTCTCTTCAACCATACGTTGCATAAGGACGGAACCGACCATCCCGCGCCAACCGACCAGACCTACTTTCATGTCATTTTGCCTCGGTGCGTTAAAATTGTTAGGGGGAGTTGAGTGTATCAAAAGTGCTCACAACTGCAAGCGTTACAGAATCAAAACAGCAATTTTATTGAGTAGAATATCTTGTTTATGTTACATACAAAATTGATAAAGATGACAAAAACATTAAAAAACAAATCATCTTAAAAGAGTAATTTCAATGATTTATATCGAAGTTCTATCTGTGGTGGTGATTTGGTTGACTTTCTGGTCACTTATCCCTCGTGATGAGTGGTGGTTTAGAGGGGCTGATTTTCCGCGGCTACAAATTCTATTTATTGGCTTAATTGCTCTAATTGGCATGCTGTTTTGGCCGGATGAATGGAATATCGGGCGTGAGCTTTTGCTTGCGGTGCTCATCGCGGCAATTGCTTATCAACTTAAAATGGTTTTGCCTTATACATTGTTTTGGAAAAAGCAGGTTAAAAAGGTCAAACAACAGCAAGTAGATCCCAAAAAGCAAATTTCACTTATCGTTTCCAATGTGCTCATGCCTAATGATAAATATCATTTGCTTCTTGAACATGTGCGGTCACTCAAACCTGACTTACTCCTTACTTTAGAAACAGATAAAACGTGGGAAAATGCTTTAAAAGAAATTGAAGGGGATTACCCTTACCGTGTGCCTGTACCTCTAGATAACTTATATGGCATGCATTTATATAGCCGACTACCGCTTAAAAATGTTGAGGTCAAATTCATTTTAAGTAATGAAATTCCTTCTATTCATACTACGGTTATCTTACGTTCTGGTATGTCTGTTCAGCTCTACTGTTTACATCCAAAACCGCCTAGTCCAACTGAAGCAAAAGATTCAACACTACGAGATGCAGAGCTTCTGATTGTTGGAGATCAAATTAAGGATTTAGATGAAAGTTGTATTGTGATGGGGGATTTAAACGATGTAGCGTGGTCACGAACAACCCGTTTATTTCAGCGTATTAGTGGGTTGCTCGACCCGCGAGTTGGGCGACATTTTATAAATACTTTTCATGCAGACTATCCTTTATTACGTTGGTCACTCGATCATATCTTTCACAGTACAGACTTCGGTTTGGTAAGAATGCAGCGTTTATCTCATATTGGATCAGATCATTTTCCTGTCTACGTCGTTTTACAAACAGGTCGAATATTTGAAGAGATTCAAGAAGAAGTAGAGCAAACTCAAGATGATGAAGAGGAAGCTCAAGCTGCGATACAAGAAGGTATTGCTAAAGCTGAAAAAGAAGAAAAAATAGTAACTGATGAAATTGCGGAGCCTTATAAAGAGAAAAGTATATAAAAATAAGTTGTAAGCAATATCGTACAAAGATTTGAGTCTAGGTCCAATAGGCAGGGGGATCTAAAACCCGTATTCTACATTCATCGGCACACGGAAGCGGGAATGGATAATCCCAAGTAAGGATGCACTAAGCTGATATGGAACGACATCACGGATACGATGTTAGAACGGAAGCGATAAAAAGAATTATATACCCTGAAAGCACAACCTCATTTACCCGAGTTTTGCAGGACGCAGAACTCGGGTTGATATTTATATAAATATTATTTAATTATTTGTAAATTAAAGAAATTTTTTTAAGGTTATCTTAATTTTAAAATCTATTTAATATAGGTAGTAGTCCATAAATCTTTTTATATATCAGAGCTTTTTCCGATGAAAATAGATACAAAATTTTTTTTTGTTAAGTTTTTGTTTTTATAGATTATTGAGGAATAAATATAGGCTTTGGTCTATTTAGACATAAATTGGACTTGTTTAATTGGCAAATCTCAATAGAATGTGCCGATCGTTGACATGTTGGATCGTCAACAGGCATTGTTGTTTACTTCGCCGGATCGGCGGGTTGTGATTTGCTTGTGTATTTAAATTTCTGTTTGGAAATTACTGCACATATTGAGGTTTCACTATAAGAATAGTGTTCTTCTCCCTCTCATATTTGATACTTTGCGGTGCATAAGGATTGTCTTATGAAGAATTTTAAATTTAGCCTTGCGTGGCAAATTTTAATTGCTTTAATCCTAGGGATAGTTGTCGGGGCTGTTTTACATAACCAGCCTGAAATCAAAGATAGTATTGTAACTAATGTTCTTACTCCATTAGGTAAGATCTTTATTAGCCTGATTAAAATGATTGTTATTCCAATCGTTTTCTCTACATTGATTTTAGGTATTGCTGGTGTTGGCAGTACAAAAAGTCTAGGGCGTCTTGGTTTTAAAACCATTCTCTATTTCGAAATTATTACTACTATTGCTATTTTAGTTGGCTTGGTTGCAGCGAATATCTTCCATCCAGGTTCAGGCATTGATATGTCTCAACTGGTTCAAACTGATATTTCTCAATATAAGCATACAACTGAAGAAGTACAGTCACAGTCTCATGGCATCATGCAGACAATATTATCGCTTATCCCAACGAACATTATTAGTTCAATGGCGCATGGCGAAATGTTACCTGTGATTTTCTTTGCTGTGCTTTTTGGTATTGGCTTATCTTCATTGCCAGCTACGACGAAAGATCCGCTATTAAATGTATTTCATGCTATCTCGGAAACAATGTTCCGTGTGACGCACATCATCATGAAATATGCGCCAGTGGGTGTATTTGGTTTAATCGCTGTAACTGTTGCAAACTTCGGTTTCGCTTCACTTATTCCATTAGGTAAATTGGTTGTATTGGTTTACGGTGCAATCTTGTTCTTTGCTTTAGTGGTACTTGGTTTAACTGCAAAAATGTTCAGCATCAATATCTTTACATTGTTTAAGATTTTGAAAGATGAATTAATTTTGGCATATTCGACTGCAAGTTCGGAAACAGTTTTACCGCGTATTATGCAAAAAATGGAAGCTTACGGTGCGCCAAAAGCGATTTCTAGTTTTGTAATCCCAACAGGTTATTCATTTAACCTTGACGGTTCTACGCTTTACCAAAGTATTGCAGCAATCTTTATTGCACAGCTTTACGGTATCGAAATGTCAATCAGCCAACAAGTTATTTTGGTTGTAACACTAATGATTACTTCTAAAGGTATCGCAGGTGTTCCTGGCGTATCATTCGTTGTGTTATTAGCGACATTAGGTAGTGTTGGTATTCCTGTAGAAGGCTTAGCATTTATTGCTGGTGTTGACCGTATCATGGATATGGCTCGTACTGCGTTGAACGTTGTAGGTAACGCGCTTGCGGTACTTGTAATCAGTAAGTGGGAAAAACAATATGACTATGAAAAAGCTGCTGCTTATGAAGCAACATTTAAATAAGACTGCTTTCTTTTAGTTGTAAAAAACCCGCGATCATCGCGGGTTTTTTTATTACGTTATTTCAATACACTTTGATATAGCTCAAGGGTCTGGTCGCACATATCTTTTAAACTGAACGTTGCCACAGGAGCAACTGTTTGAGGTTGTTCAATATGATGTTTTACTGTTTCGACTAAGGCTTTTTCATTTTCAGCTTCAACAAGACCTTGTGGATATACATTCGATAAAATCTCGGCAACACCTCCACGGTTCCAGCCAATCACCGGCGTACCGACTGACAGTGCTTCTAATGCTGTTCTACCGAATGTTTCTGCTTGATTAGATAGAGAGAGCACAATGTCGCTAAAAGCGAGCCATTCACGTATATCTGAGCGATGTCCTACAAAGGTAATTTTATCTGCAAGTCCTTTGCTTTGAATGGTGCTTTGCAACTCACTTAAATAGGCCTGTTTTTTAGCATCGGCACCACCCACAACAACAGCATGTAGTTGAGGATATTGCGACTGAAGCTGTTGCATCAATTCAATTAAGCTTTCATGTCCTTTTAAACGCGTAATACGGCCAGGCAAGCATAGTAAAAATTTATTTTCGAGTTCAGGAAAATCATTAAAAACCTGATTAAACCACTGTGCTGAGGGTTGGTAGTTATGTGGAAAAGCAGCTGGATCAATCCCTCGATAAATCCGGACAATATCTTGAGGTGGACAGTTTTTATAATGGTCAGTGATGTATTTAACTACGCTGTCAGAAACAGCAATCACTTTCTCGGCCTGAGTCATAATCGCACTATAGCGGTTGACTGAATAGAAACCATGTACTGTGCTAATGAGGTGAGGGCGTTTATTTGCTGGTATTCTTTTTAAGGCAAAATGGGTAAGCCAAGCTGGCACACGTGAGCGTACATGAACAATATCGGGTTGATGCTCTTCAATAAGTCGACGTAAAGGGCGGATTTGCCATAAGCTCGATAAAGATTTTTTATGAATTGGTAGCGTTAAGTGTTTAGAGCCCTCGGCTTCAAGTTGAGACACTAACCGTCCGCCATTTGATACAACTAAAGATTGGTGGCCTTGTGCAACTAGTGCACGTGCAATTTCCAGTGTGCCGCGTTCTACGCCACCGCTATTGAGTTCTGGGAGAAGTTGCATCACTTTCATTGTTTTTTGCCTTATACATTCATAAAAGATGGATCATCTACAGATACATCATTTCAAACTAAATCATTATCCGGAATTTACTATCGTGATAGCGACATGGATGTCGCTGTTTCGCTGTGTTACATGGAAGTAACATCAGCGGAACAAAGGATTTTTGCTTACTTTTTATCCCTAAAAAGTAAGGTCTGCCTATTCGAAAGTATTTGAATTTCACTTTAAATTGAGGCTATGCCTACTACTAATTTAAAATCATTACAGCTTTATCTTAATAGATCTCTTCATATCCTTCAGGACGTGTCTTAAAGCGACGGTGAAACCACATATATTGAGTTGGTGCGATACGAAGCTGATTCTCAATAATCTTATTTACACGGGTTGCATCATCGACTTCATCTTCGCTTGGCATATTGTCGACCGTAGGTTCAATCAAGATATGATATTTAGGATTCTGTACATCGCCCTGACGATAAAAATATAAAGGGACTGCAACTGCTTTTGAAATTTTTAATAAACGACGGTGGGCCGTGACTGTAGCAGCTGGCACTCCAAAAAAAGGTGCCATAACACCTTGCTTGAGTCCGAAATCTTGGTCGGGACTATACCAAATGGCATCACCATCTTTAAGGTGGCGAATTAAGCCACGCATATCATCATGATCGATTTGAGCTTTGTAAATCGTTGCTCGACAACGGTAGATCAACATGTCGAGTAAAGGGTTGTTTTGAGGGCGATACACAACATCTGGTTCAAAATATTGAGCACATACATAACCACCAGCATCAAGCAAAGTACTGTGAGTTCCCAGTAATAAAACGCCTTTGCCCTGAGCTTGAGCATTTGTGATGTGTTCTAAACCTTCAATTGTGACACGGTTTTTAAACCAGTAAGGTTTATACCAAGCGTTTAAGGTCTCAAAAATACCAAGCATCATATCTACAAAAACTTGTTTTGCTTGTTGCTGTACTTTTTCAGATGACCACTCGGGAAAGCAAACTTCTAAATTGCGAATAGTGGTTTTGCGACGAGATTTTAAATATTTCCAAGCGATATTTGCTAACCCGTGAGCCAAACGCCATTGAATCGCCCACGGTAAAATAGCCAAAAGCATGAGCAAAGTAATCGCAATCCATACACCCCAATATTTAGGTAATAAAAAGGACCACTGAAACTCACCGGGCGTATAAGGCTGCTTTTGGCTCATAACGATATAAAAAATCTAAAAGTTAAAACTGCCAAAAGTGTATCACGAACTGAATTTATCGTCGTAATACACAGGAGTAAATTGAAGGTTTAGAGTCTGTAAAGAAAAATAAAGTAGGTTATCGGCGGTGTTCTAAAAGAATACGAACAGCGAGTCCGGCTAACACAGTCCCCATAATCCAGCGTTGAATGCTGGCCCAAAGTGGTTTTTGCTGTAGAAAGAGCGCAATGCTACCTGCAGAAAACACAATCAGTGCATTTACTGAAACACTTACAAAAATTTGTATGGTTCCGAGTTGAATAGACTGCGCTAAAATACTGCCTTGTTGTGGGTGTATAAACTGTGGCAATAAAGACAAATACATAATCGCAATTTTGGGATTAAGTAAATTTGTCAAAAAGCCCATTAAAAATAATTTTAATGGTGAATCGATAGATAAGTCTTTTACACTGAAAATAGGTGCAGCATTTGGACGTAATGCTTTCCATGCAAGCCAGAGTAAATATATGGCACCTACAATACGAATCGTGTCATAGGCATATGGAACTGCGACCACAAGTGCCGTAATCCCGAAAGAAGCGCAGAGCATATAAAATACAAAACCAACCGCAACGCCACCGAGGGAAATAAAACCTGCGAGTTTGCCCTGACTAATGGAACGAGATATAAGATAAATCATGTTTGGACCCGGGGTGAGTACCATCGCCAAGCAAATGAGTCCGAATGCCAAAATTTGAGAGAGATCTAGCACGGAAATATCCTTAAATATTATTATACTGATAGGTATATCATAATTAATTTGTATACAGCGAAACTTTATTCATTGTCTTTTTAAATCAAAAAATAAGAATAATTCAGTATGATATGAATATCCTGAATTCATAGAAATTTATGAGAAATCTCCATATCGATGCCACAAAAGGTGTCTTAATTTTTCTGGTTGTATTGGGTCATTATCTTGAAAGGTTAATTGGCTGGAACGAACCTCTAAATCAAGCGATTTTAGGGGGTATTTACTTTGTTCATATGCCAGCTTTTATTTTTATATCGGGCATGTTTTTTAAAGAAGAGAAAATCCTAGAAAAGTTAATTTACTTTTTATCGTTGTATTTGCCATTTCAACTTTTATTTCAATTGCTTGATGCTTTCTATAATGGAAGTTTATGGAATTGGTCATTTCATTTGGTATGGTTTGCTAAACCTTATTGGGTGCTATGGTATTTATTTGGCATGGTGGCTTGGACGGTTCTCGCTTTTTTCCTAAAAAAGACGGCATATCCAGTTTTGTTTTCAATCGTTTTAGCTTTATTTATTGGATGCTCACCTATCAATAATTATAGCTATTCGATAGGCCGAATTTTCGTATTTCTACCTTTTTTTATGGTGGGGGCGATCTATGGTAAAACCATTTTCCAGTATATTCCGCAGTTGCCTTATGCAAAGTTATTTGCCGTTATTACATTATTCATCATTACTGCTGTAGCGGCTATAAGTCATTATAGTTATTACTGGCTATTTGGTAGTTTGTCATATTTTCAACTCCATGTAGATCTATGGCAGGGAATACTGATTCGCAGTGTAATTATGTTGCTATCGGCTATGGGTGTTTTGAGTTTATTTGTACTCACTCAAAATTTTAAACGACCTTGGATCGGTTTAGGCCAAAAAACGCTGCCAGTTTATATATTGCATGGTTTTGTAATTATTGTTTTGACTCATCAATTAAGTTTTAAATATTCGGTAGAGATCAATATTTTTATTAGTCTTGTTTTGGCTATCCTGACTTGTATGGTTTTGCAGTTACAGATATTTGAACGTTTAATTCGCTTCATCTCTTTATTCGTTTATAAACCTTTTATGACATTACTAGAAATTCTAAATCCAAAAAAAGGGCTTTAATTAAAGCCCTTTTTTATTGATTAACTGCCTTTACTCATTTGCTCAAGTTCATCCCAACGTTCTAATTTTTCAAGCAGTAATTCTTCAATTTCTGCGAGACGTTGGCTTGCTTGAGTCGCAGCATCTGCATCGGACACAAACCACGAACCATCTGCAAGTTTGTCAGAAAGCTCGGCTTGTTCAACTTCCAATTTCTCGATTTCAGCAGGAAGTTGCTCAAGTTCACGTTGATCTTTATAGCTCAATTTCACCTTTTTCACGGTACTTTGAGCCGCAGCTTTTTCCGCTTCAGCTTTTGCTTGAGCTTTCTTAACGTCAGATTTCTGATCTACTACTTTGTCATCTGGACGTTGTAGTAAGTAGTCTTGGTAGCCACCGATGTATTCTGCAATATTACCTTTGCCATCAAATACCCACGTAGATGTTACTACGTTGTCCATAAATGCGCGGTCATGCGAAATAAGTAATAGCGTACCTTTGTAATCAGACAGCATCTCTTCAAGTAGCTCAAGAGTCACCATATCCAAGTCGTTGGTTGGTTCGTCCATCACAATTAGGTTCGATGGTTTAAGCAATAATTTAGCAAGCAAGATACGGTTACGCTCACCACCAGAAAGCGCTTTGACTGGTGTACGTGCACGTTCAGGTGAGAATAAGAAATCTTGTAAATAGCTGTAGATATGACGACGGTTACCATTTACATCAACAAAGTCAGAGCCTTCTGAAACGTTTGCCATGACTGTTTTTTCAAGGTCTAAGGCATTACGTAATTGATCAAAATAAGCAACTTCTAATTGAGTACCTGTCTTAACAGAACCGCCATGTTCGATTTCACCTAGAATGGCTTTAATTAACGTTGTTTTACCGACACCGTTATCACCTACTAGGCCAATACGGTCACCACGCATGACAAGCGTAGAGAAGTCTTTGATGAGTGGTTTACCATCATAAGATACGCTCAAGTGCTCAATATCAAAGACTAATTTACCAGAGCGATTTGCTTCTTGAGTCGCCATGCTCACTTTACCTTGTTGTGAACGGCGAGCTTTTGATTCTTCGCGTAACGCTTTTAATGCACGAACACGACCTTCGTTACGTGTACGACGTGCTTTAATGCCTTGACGAATCCAAGCCTCTTCTTCAGCTAATTTTTTATCAAATAAAGCATTTTGTTTCTCTTCTGCTTCCATTTGCTGAGCTTTAAGCTCTAGATAACGTGAATAGTTACCTTCGTAGCCACGTAGGATGCCGCGGTCAAGTTCAACAATTCGAGTCGCAATGCTATCTACAAAAGAGCGGTCATGCGAAATAAATAGAAGTGTTAAATTGTTTTGATCGAGTAGGAATTTTTCTAACCATTCAATACTTTCAACATCTAAATGGTTGGTTGGTTCGTCTAGAAGTAATACGTCTGGCTGCGTTAAAAGAGCACGAGCGAGTAAAACACGACGTTTACGTCCACCAGATAAGTCTGCCAAATCTGCATTTGGGTCGAGTCCCATTTTACTTAATAGGGCATTCACCTTGTTTTCAAGTGCCCAGCCGTCTAATTGGTCGAGCTTGTGTTGAAGGTTACCCATACGATCACAAGCTTCCATATCTCCCAGCATACAAGCATCAGTTGCTTCATGATAAGCTCTGAGTACTTCGGCAGCTTCTCCCGCGCCGTCTGCCACAATGTCAGCAACTTTGCCAGAGTCCATTGGAACGTCTTGGGCTAACATAGAAACCGTTAAACCATTTTGAATAGAAACTTCACCAGAATCTGGTAATAAGCTTCCCTCGATCAGTTTAAGTAAAGTAGACTTACCTTCACCATTACGCCCAATTAAACAGACTCGTTCGCCACGTTCTAGATTAAAGTTCGCGCCATCGAGCAGGGCAGGTCCGCCAAAAGCAAGTTGGACATCCCTTAGGGTAATATAGGCCATAATGTTTTCCAGAATCTCAAATGAGGATTTAAATGACTAAACCACCATATCATGATGATCAAGCGTCATTTTCCGCACCCATTGAAGATTTGCAAGTGCGAATTACATTTTTGGATGATTTAGTTGAACAATTAAATCAACAACTCGCTATTCAAACTCAGGAAATAGCTGATTTGAAAAAACAAATGCAATTACTTTATCAACGTGTGGAATCTTCGGATTTATCAGAAGGCATTGCACCTTTTGATCCATTAACAAATAAACCCCCGCACTATTAATAAAAGGGCAAGTTCAATACTTGCCTTTTTATTAGGGAAGATATTTTAATTTTACTTAAAAGCCATGTAAGACAATCTTACCTTTTGTCGTACCACTCTCAATTTGCTGATGAACCTGTTTTAAGTTTTCTGCATTAATTGGACTTAAAACTTCAGTCACTGTCGTTTTGATTTTCCCTTCATCAACCAGCTTGCTGACTTCATTTAATACTTCACTTTGTTTTTGCATATCTTCAGTTTGAAACATTGAACGCGTAAACATAAACTCCCAATGCACCGATACAGACTTCGATTTAAACGGTTTAATATCTAACTGTTCAGGGTCATCAATTAAACCAAAATGGCCTTGAGGTGCAATCAACTCTACAATATCTGCTAAATGCTGATCTGTTTGTGTGGTCGAGAACACATATAAAGGTGCATTTAAGTCTAATTGTTTGATTTGTGGGGCTAAAGGTTGACGGTGATCTAACACATAATCTGCTCCAAGTTGCTTAACCCAGTTTTGAGTTTCTGCTCGTGAAGCTGTCGCAATAATCGTAAGGTTAGTTAATTGTTTAAGAAGTTGAATGGTAATTGAACCTACACCGCCAGCTCCACCAATCACTAAAATAGTTGTATGAGCTGTTGCATTTTTTGGAACTTGCAGACGATCAAATAACATCTCCCAAGCCGTGATTGCGGTTAAAGGAAGAGCAGCAGCCTCAGATGCTTCTAAAGTTTTTGGTTTATGACCCACAATACGTTCATCAACCAATTGCAATTCACTATTAGTGCCTTGGCGATTTAAAGCGCCTGCATACCAGACAACATCACCTACTTTAAATTGAGTGACTTTATCTCCAGTCGCTTCAACCACACCTACAGCGTCCCAGCCAAGCACTTTCCAGCCAGATTCAGCACTTACATTTTTACGTATTTTGGTATCGACTGGATTGACCGAAATAGCCTGTACGCGAACAAGCAAATCATGGCCCTCTGCAACGGGAGTGTCGAGTTCAATATCAACGAGTGATTCTGGCGATGTAATGGGACCTGCTTTTTGATATGCCACAGCTTTCATAATTGTGATTCCTCTTGTTGAGAGTTTGATCATAACGTAAGCTTAAAAATAGTGACTACAGACAAATAACGCTCATAGTGTCAAAAAGGATACTGTAAAATGGCAAAAGCTCGACATTCAAGTTTTGACTGCTCACCGGGTTGCTCAGTTGAAGCCGCGATCAGTTTGATTGATGGCAAATGGAAATGTGTCATTCTTTGGCATTTATTAAATGAAGGAACTTTACGGTTCAATGAAATTCGTAAACGAGTTCCAAGCATTACGCAAAGAATGCTGACCAATCAGCTTCGCGAGTTAGAACAAGATGGCATTATTCACCGAGAGGTTTATCCTCAAGTACCTCCTAAAGTGGAATATAGCCTGACTGATTTGGGGCGTGGGCTGGAGCAGATTCTTCTTGCATTAAAAATGTGGGGAGATGCACATCTGGATCGGTTTGGTAAGTTATCTACTCTTGAAACTGAAAAGAGCGCCTAAATATTGTGCCTAGATTGCTAAGAATATCTATGAGGAAATGTTGTAGTTTTTAACCTCGTCGGTTAATTGGACATTATTTTTATGATGTAACTTGCGTTTTCTGGTCAGCTTATGCAACTCTAATAAAAGAGATTAATAGGTTTTGCTATGGACAATATCGGAATTTGGGTTACCGTTATCATTGTTCTTTTCGTACTAGGCTCCATTTTTGGTTTAAGAGTGAGTCCACGTGAAAAGGCACTAGGTATTATGCGAGACAAAGCCCGCAAAATGGGGCTACATCCACGCATAATTGCCGCACCTGAATGGACACATGTCCCGATGGCAACTGAAAAGCGTGCCAGCATGGTTGCTTATTATAGCGTATTGATCCCCGATGCTCGTTTAACGCTCATGCGTGCTCGTGTTATAGACGGAAAATTAAAAGTAGTGCAGGGTGATGAGAAATTTAATGATTCTCCCATTGCATTAAAAGGGATTTATGCTATTGATATGCAGGCAAACTGTGTAGGCCTTTATTGGGATGAGGAATCGGACCTAAAAGCCACGCAATTAGATGAGATGAAGGCTTATCTGTTGGCCTTGGCTGAAGCCTGATTTTTAAATTTATTGGTATAGGAATAACATTTTATATGGCGAATACCTCGCGCTCTGCATCTCAAAGCACAGCATCTACTGCCTCTGCTGCACATAAACGTGCCTTAGTGATTGTGGAGTCGCCTGCCAAAGCGAAAACCATCAACAAATATTTAGGTTCGCAGTACATTGTTAAGTCTTCTGTGGGTCACGTACGTGACTTGCCAACAGGCGGCAGCAAATCAACAGAGAAAAAGCCGGCTGCCCGGACAAAACTCACTGAAGCTGAAAAAGAACAAAAAGCTCAATCTGCGCTGATTAATCGTATGGGTGTCGATCCGGAACATGACTGGAAGGCACACTATGAAGTTCTACCTGGCAAAGAAAATGTTGTTGCTGAACTCAAGAAACTTGCAAAAGATGCAGATGCAATCTATCTCGCAACGGACTTGGATAGAGAAGGGGAAGCAATCGCTTGGCACTTACGCGAAGTGATTGGTGGTGACGATAGTCGTTATCACCGTGTGGTATTTAACGAAATTACTAAAAATGCCATTCAAGAAGCATTTAAACAACCAACTCGCTTAGACTTAAACCGTGTGAATGCACAGCAAGCGCGTCGTTTCTTGGACCGCGTTGTGGGTTTCATGGTTTCGCCATTACTTTGGGAAAAAATTGCACGTGGTTTGTCGGCAGGTCGTGTACAGTCTGTGGCTGTAAAGCTTGTTGTTGAACGTGAACGTGAAATTCGTGCTTTTATTCCAGAAGAATATTGGCAAGTTTTTGCAGATACGCAAGCCAAAAAAGATGACATCCGTCTTGAAGCAGTTAGACAAGCAGGTAAGACGCTTAAACTGAAAAATAAAGCTGAAACTGATGCTTTATTAGAAGTTTTAAAGAACGCTGAATATAAAGTTGCACAGCGTGAAGATAAGCCGACTAAGGTGAATCCGAGCGCACCATATATCACTTCAACTTTACAACAAGCTGCAAGTACACGCTTAGGTTTCTCTGTGAAGAAAACCATGATGCTGGCGCAGCGTTTGTATGAAGCTGGTTTTATTACCTATATGCGTACGGACTCAACATTCTTGAGTGATGACGCTGTAAATATGGTTCGTGCTCATATTGAAAGCCAGTTTGGTGAGAAATACTTACCGGCAAAACCAAATCGCTATGGTAATAAAGCGGGTGCTCAAGAAGCCCATGAAGCAATTCGTCCGTCAAATGTTGCACTTACAGGTGACCAGCTTGCAGGTGTAGAGCGTGATGCTCAGCGTTTGTATGATTTGATTTGGCGTCAATTTGTTGCTTGCCAAATGACACCAGCAGAATACCTATCTTCAACTTTAACCGTTGAAGCGGGCAATGTTGAATTAAAGGCAAAAGGCCGTACGCTTGTATTTGATGGCTTTACAAAAGTTCGTGGTGCTAACAAATCTGACGACGACATTATTTTACCTGCAATTAAAGTAGGTGAAATTTTAAAATTAGAGAAGCTAGACCCAAGTCAGCACTTTACCAAGCCACCAGCTCGTTTTACTGAAGCATCTTTAGTAAAAGAACTTGAAAAGCGTGGTATTGGCCGTCCGTCAACTTATGCTGCCATTATTTCTACGATTCAAGAACGTGGTTATGTCAAATTAGAAAATCGCCGTCTCTTTGCAGAGAAGATGGGCGAGATCGTGACAGATCGTCTTGATGAAAGTTTTAATAACCTGATGAACTATGCGTTTACAGCCGACCTTGAAGGACAGCTCGATAAAGTTGCTACAGGTGAGCGCAACTGGAAAGAATTGTTAGACACATTCTATGGTGATTTTAAAAAGCGTTTGACCAATGCTCAAGGCGAGCAAGGCATGCGCCGTAATCAGCCAGTTGAAGTACCAGCAGTACATTGCCCTGAATGTTCACGTCCAATGCAAATTCGTACGGGTACAACAGGCGTGTTCTTAGGGTGTTCAGGTTATAACTTACCACCTAAAGAACGTTGTAAAGGAACCTTGAACTTAACGCCAGTTGAGTCTTTAGCAGCGTTATCTGATGATGATGGAGCTGAAACGGCTGACTTGATGTCAAAGCATCGTTGTCCAAAATGCGGTACAGCAATGGACAGCTACGTCATTGATGGTGGTCGCAAACTACATGTCTGTGGTAACAACCCAGATTGTGATGGTTATGAGCTTGAAGAAGGCGAGTTCAAGATTAAGGGTTATGATGGCCCAACTATTCCATGTGATAAATGTGATGGTGAAATGCAGCTTAAAACTGGTCGCTTCGGCCCGTATTTCGCTTGTACAAGCTGTGACAATACTCGTAAAGTCTTGAAGAGTGGTCAACCTGCACCACCACGTGTAGAACCAATCAAGATGGAACATTTGCGTTCAACCAAGCATGATGACTATTTCGTGTTACGTGATGGCGCGGCTGGTCTGTTCTTGGCTGCAAGTAAGTTCCCGAAAATTCGTGAAACACGTGCACCAAAAGTTGCTGAGCTTCGTAGTGTGGCTGACCAACTTGATCCAAAATACCAGTTTATTTTACAAGCTCCAGATGTAGACCCTGAAGGTAATCCAACTATTGTGAAGTTTAGTCGTAAGAACCAATCACAGTATGTAGGATCTGAAACACCAGAAGGTAAACAAACTAAATGGAGTCTGATTTATCAAGACGGTAAATGGATTGAAGGCTAAATAAGACAGATGAAAAATGCTAGCTCAGCTAGCATTTTTTATATCAACAACAATAAAAGAAAATTTAATTTTTATGGGGAAAAAGAATGTGGAAAAACATTCGGATTTTGTGTTTATTGATTATTTTATTAATCGTTGCGGTTCAGGCATGGCGTGACCAGAACCAAGATTGGAACCAGCCTGTTATCGTGGTATTGCACCCAGTAAATGCGGATGGCTTACAAACCACACAAGCTTATATTCATCAGCTACAAAACGCTGATTTCCAAACACTCAAAAGCTATTTACGTGAATGGTCACAGCATTATCGTGGGCAGCCCAGCAATTTTGAAATTCGTTTAGGTCAAGAACTACAGCAAAGACCACCTGTGGTTCCGCAAAATGCCAATATCCTGAATGTAATTTGGTGGAGTTTAAAGTTTCGTTTTTATGCGTGGCGACAACAACAGTCTGAAGATAGCGGAGCATCACTCAAGCTTTATTTAAATTATTATGATCCAAGTTATCAAAAAGTTTTGGTGCATTCGACTGCTTTAGAAAAAGGCCGTATTGGTAGCGTTAATTTGTTTGCTACACGTGAGCAGGCATCAGAAAATCAGGTCGTTCTTGTTCATGAGCTGTTGCATGGCTTTGGCGCAAAAGATAAATATGATTTAACAACAGGCCAGCCGATCTATCCATTAGGTTATGCAGAACCTGAAAAAGTGCCTCTTTACCCACAAAAGTTAGCAGAAATCATGGGTGGCCGAACAGCATTGTCTGAGCAGACCAATAAAATGCCGAGTGATTTACAAGAAACAGTCATAGGTTTACCAACAGCTCAAGAAATTGGTTGGTTGAAATAAAATTGTGGATAAATACTGTTTTATCCACATCAATTGTTAATAAACGATGCAGATCTTATACAGACAATAAATGTGAAGTACATCACTATAATGACATTATATAAACTTCCTAATACCTGATAATAAGAGTAGCCATGATGAAAACTGTAGGTAATGATTTAGTTCGTAATCAGCTACATGCTGATCGTAAATGGTATCTAATATTAGGCTTCGTGCTCATTATTTTCGGTTTAGTCTTATTTAGCTCATTACCATTTGCAACATTTTCGGTTGTTTTCCTATTTGGTATTTTAATGATGATAGGTGGTGTTCTGCATTTGATCGCTGCCTTAAGTGTATTTAAAGGTGGTAGCCGATGGCTATGGGCGCTTTTTGGAGTGCTGTATTTAATGGCTGGCTATTACGCATTTTCTACACCTGTGACTACAGCTGTAGTTTTAACTAGCCTGTTATCGATTGCACTGATTATTGCTGGGGTCATCCGCACCATAAATGCATTTTTATTAAGACCAATTGCAGGGTGGGGCTGGACCTTATTTTCAGGGTTATTAACCCTCGCTACAGGTATTTTAATTTTAGTTTCTAAGGACTCACCATTTTGGGTATTGGGAATGTTTTTGGCAGTAGATATTTTATTTCAGGGCATTAACTTTTTAGGACTTGCTTCTGCAATTAAACATTTACCTGCTAGCTCAAAAACAGTTTCTTAAATTAAATAGCGAATAAAAGGGCACTTAAGGTGTCCTTTTTTGTTTTTAGTGAGCTAGGGTCCATCTCATGGCATGGGTCTGTTAAACTACGCCTTGGTGTTTTAGCGATGTGTGTTATGAGTCTTGCAAAGTTAATTAATGAATTAAATGCTCAGCAAAAAAAGGCAGCAACGACTACGGCTCAAAACTGTCTGGTTTTGGCTGGAGCAGGCTGTGGCAAGACTAAAACCATTGTTGCTCGCGCAGCTTATTTAATTGATCAGGGGTTACCTGCAAATCAAATCCAGATTTTAACGTTCACGCGCCGTGCTGCGAGTGAAATTGTGGCAAGGGTTGAACAGCATGTGGGGGCACAAGCCAAAGGCCTTCGTGCATCAACCTTTCATACCTTTTGTATGTACTTGCTACGCCGTAATCCACAAGCTTTTGGTTTGACCCAATTTAGTATTATTGATCGAGATGATCAGTTACTCATGTTTCGCTTATTGAGAGGTAAAGACAAAGATAACGTTTTACCTAAAGCAGCAGAGCTGTGTGATTTGTATTCTTATGCCCGAAATACGCAATCTAAGCTTTCAGAGGCATTACTCAAGCAATTACCTGAAGCATATGAGTACAAGGCACAAATTGCGGAGCTAATGAAAACCTATGAACAACGTAAAAGAGAGCGTAATTTTTTAGACTATGACGATATTTTGTCGATTGTCGCTGTTCATTTGCAAAATTCCGAAGCACTCACAGATTGGGTTGCAGGTTTTTGTCAAGCTTTGCTGGTCGATGAAATGCAAGATACCAACCCTTTACAGTGGGCACTTTTGCAGCCCTTGATTGGCAAGGTGAAATTATTTTGTGTGGGAGATGATGCCCAGTCAATTTACGGTTTCCGTGGTGCTGATTTCGAAAATATTCATTCTTTTAAAGAACGTATTCCTGACGCGGTTATTCATACCTTAGATTTAAATTACCGCTCGACTCAAGAAATATTAGATTTATCAAATTGGTTATTGGCGCATAGTCCAATCGATTATGAAAAACAGCTACAGGCACATCGTGGCAAAGGGCAAAAGCCACAACTGCATTTATTTGGTAATGAATTTGAAGAAGCCAACTGGATTGCACAAGACTTAATAGAGCGACATCAGCAGGGCGCAAATTGGTACGACCATATGGTGTTGGTTCGTTCTGGCTACAGTGCTCGCTATCTGGAAGGGGCATTTATTGCAGCTGAAATTCCTTATCGTTTTATTGGTGGCGTAAAGTTACTTGAATCCGCACATGTAAAAGATGTGCTCAGTCTCTTACGTATTGTGAGTAATCCGCAGGATGACTTAGCGTGGATGCGCTTTTTAACTTTATGGGATGGAATTGGTGACGTTGGGGCCAGTAAGTTAGCACAAGAGTTAATGGGTATTGCTGACGTTGAAGAGCGTTGTCAGCGGTTAGAGCGTCATGGAAAAGTCCCTTTACAGGCTATTTTGATTTTGAAACAGCTTGATGTGCTACAGCAGCATGTTGAAGCAAGTATTGGTCTCGCACTCGATGCCTTAAGTGAACAGTTAGAGCAAAACTATAAAACTAAAGACTGGTCACGTCGCGCTAGAGATTTTGATCTGGTTAAGCAACTGGCGCGTAAGCATGCATCGCTTGGTGAGTTTCTTGAAGAATATGTGCTTGAACCTATTTCAGTTTCTGAAATTGAAAAAGCGGGCGACGATGATTTAGTAACCTTAATTACAATTCATTCGGCTAAAGGTGCAGAGCAAAAAGTATGTTATGTACCGCATGTATCTCCAAATCAATATCCTTATGCAAGGGCACAGGGAGATTTTGATGAAGTCGAAGAAGAACGCCGCGTATTGTATGTTGCATTAACACGTGCGGAAAATGAATTGATTTTGACCAAGCAAAATCTCAATACATGGTCACAAGACACGTATGATGAACAAGGCCGTAAAATCGAAAGTTATTTCTTAAATGATCTACCTGCGCATTTAGTTCAGGCAAAAATTCATCGTCAAGTTCCACAGCCATTTGCCAAAAAACAATGGAACACTTCACGAACAGTAAACTTAGGTTTTGGTATCGATCTCGACTAAACTACTGTATAAGACACTGTGAATACTCAAATGTATATTGGCCTTTATTTTGAAGGCCAATGAAGGTTGGAAAATGAAAATATTAGTTCGTAATTTAGATCGTTTAGTGACTGAAGCTGAAGTTTTAGAGCTGTTTAAGGCTTATGGTAAAGTTGAGTCTTGCGTCGTTGTAACCGATAAAGAGACAGGTAAATCAAAAGGTTTTGGCTTTGTCGAAATGCCGAATCCACGTGAAGCGATCAAAGCCATTAAAGGCTTAAATACACTTAAAGTAAAAGGTTACGGAATTCGCGTTAAAGCCGCTGAAGAGTAATGCTTTTATGCAACAATTTTTAGCTCTTTCTATGGTTGCTCTAAATGGCACCCGTATAGCCCAAGGTGTAAAGACAATAGAAGTCCGTTCATGGGTGCCTACAGAATTACCTCTTAAAGATCTATTAATTGTTGAAAACTAGAATTTTTTAATGAATGATGGTGATGAAGAAGAGGGAATAGCTGTCGCTTTGGCCGATATTGTCTCTATTCATGTTTGGCAAAATGATGAGATTGAACCTGCCTGTGCTACTGGTTGGAGTGAAGGATATTTCGCTTGGGTTCTGAGTAATGTGCGTCCAGTGAAGCAGCAGTTGAAAGTTCAGGCTAAACGAAAAATTTATCAAGTCACTTTGGATTTTCCATAAATAACGTTGATTTTATCAATGGAGTCGTTAAGCTAAGAATAGCCATATTGATGGCAATTTTAGAACAGGAAAGTTTAGTTATGTCACGTGTTGCTCGTTATCATGCCGATCGTACCAATCAAAAACTCTATTTTGCACGCTTAGCGTGTCAACAAGCAGAGCAAACTGATCATGTACAGCAGGTGCAAGCGTATCGTGAAACAGCTGTCTTTCACTTGCATGGTGCGATGCTGGCATTTTTGCAAGAACTGGTACGTTACTACCGTTTAAACGATTCACAGCCGACATTAAAATCGATTGAAGAGCATATGGCGGCAAAAGGACAGGTTTCTCCTGAAGTTTCTGTTTTACAGCAACTGGCAAAAGATGGTTTTGTGGCAGAGTTAAAACGTGCTTACCGTATGTGTCAGTATGCACCGGAACCCACTGAACCAACACCGGAAGAAGAAACATCTTCTAATTTGATCATTAAAGTGACTCAGGGACCCCAGTCATGGTTACCTGATGTGAAAATTTTGCGTGAATGGCATAGAGAGTTAAGTCATTTAATTGATGGTTTTCGTAACGAAATGGTCGAGTTCTAAAATTAAACTGTCTGAGCGCTTGAAATTTAATCCCAGTGCGCCTATATAAATAAGACGAGAGATGCAAAGTGCAAGGGTGCTTTGCCACCATGTTGAAACATGGAGGAAGTATATGTCTATACAGCAATTGAAAGAGTTATTTGGAAATCAAGAAGCAGTGTTGGAGTTAGTCCAACTCGAAGGTGGTGAGCTCGCCTTGCGTAATGCTGGTTCTGAAAAAGAGCCTTTGGTTAAAATTCAATTTAGTGATGAACTAAAAGAGATATTAGGCGAGCAAACGCCTATCGTTGCCCAACATATGATTCAAGCTGCTTTATTTGGACTGCTCGAAAAGCAGGTCAATGAATGGCAGGCTGAAGTTGTAGATGAGCAGCCTAAATTCCTAAGTTAAAAAAAGCGTACTCTTGAGTACGCTTTTTTGTATGCGTTAATGATGTGTTGACTGATGCGCGAGTTCGATTTGATTTAAAATATGATGGCTCATATTCTTTGCCATTTCTTCTTTTGCATAGAAGACTTCACCAATATTTTCATGTCGAATGACGGCAGCTTCTTCTTTACTTTCTGCACAAATTAAAACCTGAATTTGAGGGTTTAATTGTTTGGCAATATCCACAATTCGGTGAATATCTAAAATATCCATAGGGGAAATCACCAATAGTCGTGCATGCATGATATGAGCCTGAATTAAAACACCAGGTTCAGTTGCGACACCACTCACGGCAGCAATATTTGCTTGACGCAGCTTTTCTACAATTTCACGATTTTCTTCTGCAATTACGACTTTAATATTCTGATTAATTAAATTTTCAGTAATACGTCGTCCAACACCACCATACCCTACAATCACCACTTGATCGCGTAGATAAGCTTGGTCAACTTCATCTGGCAACATCGCGAGTGGATCACCACTGCGCTCGAGAAGTCGTGCTAAATGAGAGCGTTCACGAATCCAGCGTTGTACAGGTTCAACTGCCGAGAAAACAAAAGAGTTAAGCGTAATTGAGAACAAGGCACCTGCTAAAATCAGGTTTTGAGCTTCTAGCGTTAATAGACCTAAAGAAACACCTAGCGTTGCCAAAATAAATGAGAACTCACCAATTTGTGCAAGGCTGGCCCCGACGGTCAAAGCAGTATTAATTGGATAGCGGAAGAATAAAACCAACGCCATTGCAGCAAGCGTTTTACCCACCATAATAATCGCGATAACTGCCAAAATATGCAGTGGACGCTCGATAAGGATATGTGGGTCAAACAACATTCCTACCGAAACGAAGAATAAAATCGAGAAAATTTCACGTAAAGGAAGGGTTTCTTCTTCTGCACGGTGGCTAAAGTCTGATTCTTTTACGACCATACCCGCAAAGAACGCCCCTAGCGCCATTGAAACCCCAAAGATGGCATAAGAGCCATAGGCAATCGAAACAGCTGCTGCTACAACGGTCAGCGTAAATAGCTCTCTTGAACCTAAACGCGCAACAAACTGCATAATGATAGGAACAACACGCTTACCTACAATCAGCATAAAGGCAATAAAGCCAATCACTTTTAATAGGGTGATTCCAAGCGTTAGCCAGATGTTTCCTTCTGCGCCTGCCGGTGCTTTTCCACCAAGTAAAACCGCTGTAGCTGGAAGAAGTACTAAAACAAGTACCATCACTAAATCTTCAACTAACAGCCAACCTACAGCAATTTTGCCGTTTACAGAGTCTAAAAGACCACGGTCTCCTAAAGCTTTTAATAATACAACGGTACTCGCACACGATAAGCTTAAGCCAAAAACCAATGCTGAACCAAAGCTCCAGCCCCATAACATTGAAACGCCAACGCCAAGTAAGGTGGCAACGGCTATCTGTAAAATTGCACCAGGTAAGGCAATACGTCGAACTTGTAAAAGATCATTTAATGAAAAATGCATCCCAACGCCAAACATGAGGAACATTACACCAAGTTCAGCAAGTTGGTTTGCAAGATGAATATCTGCTTCTATGCCAGGGGTATTAGGACTAATAATAATTCCGGCAATTAAATAGCCGATAAGAGGGGGAAGTCGTAGTCGGGCGGCAATATAGCCAAAAAAGAGGGCAACGCCGAAACCAACAGCAAGTAAAATAATTAAATCTACGTCATGCGGCACTAAAAACTCCTTTTACGTGAGTTAGGCTAAAGACAAGCATAAAAAATGCCAAGGCGGAATATGTAGAAAGTTTAACAAAAAGGCGGGTATAAAAAAAATGCAAAAAAAACGACTTCTTAAAGAAGTCGTTTTTTTCGACGCTAAAATTATTTGATTTTAGCTTCTTTGAAAATCACGTGTTGACGGATTTTTGGATCAAATTTTTTGATTTCCATTTTTTCCGGCATAGTACGTTTGTTTTTAGTCGTGGTATAGAAATAACCTGTACCAGCTGAAGAAACGAGACGAATCTTATCACGCATTGCTCAGACTCCTTAGATCTTTTGACCTTGAGCACGAAGGTCTGCAACAACCTTTTCGATACCCAATTTGTCAATAATACGCATACCTTTAGTGGTTAAACGAAGACGTACAAAACGTTTTTCGCTTTCTAACCAGAAACGGTGGTGGTGCAGGTTCGGCTCGAACCGGCGCTTGGTTTTGTTGTTGGCGTGTGAGACGTTGTTACCAACGACTGGACGCTTGCCGGTAACTTGGCAAACCTTAGACATGGTGTAACTCCATTGATTTAGCCAACAGCAAATCTGTGGCCAGTCATACTAAATGTAAACGGATGAATTCATTCAAGGGGCGTTTTATACCAAAAATACGATTAAAAGACAAGCGAAATTGGTAAAAACGAGGCATGATCTAGTGTAACAGATCATGCCTTGATCAGTTAACGCAACAAGGTTTTCGAAATGAAGCGATGAATTGGTTTATTGAACGGTGGAAGAATGTATTTCAGGCTATAAAGTTTTGGATTTGACATCACCGAACGTTCATGTGAAAGCCCAAAAAAGCCTTCTGGTCCATGATATTTGCCCATACCTGATGCCCCAATTCCGCCAAATGGCAAGTCATCTTGAGCAACATGGGTAATGACCATGTTAATTCCGAAATGTCCTGAATGAGTATGCTGCGAGATATAATCGGCGCGTGCCTGATCATAGTCAAAATAATACATTGCTAAAGGACGTGGACGACTATTAATGAACTCAATGACCTCTTCTATTTGGTCATATTCTAAAATTGGTAGCACAGGGCCAAAAATTTCATTTTGCATGATATCCATTGCAGTCGTTACACCAGTCACTAAAGTTGGTGGAATTTTGCGGACATCATCTAAAATTTCATTTTGCGGATTTATTTCAACAATACGAGCACCCTGATCACGGGCATTTTCAAGATAACCTTGAATCCGGTTGTACTGTTTATCATTAATAATAGAAGTGTAGTCTTGGTTGTTGCGGAAATGAGGATACATTCCAGCCACAATCAATTTAAAGTTCTCGATAAATTCGGCAGTTTTCCCGCGTGGCAAGAAAATATGGTCGGGTGCAACGCAAGTTTGGCCTGCATTCCATAGTTTACCTACAGCAATACGCTGTGCGACATCTTTCATATCTACAGAAGCATGTACCAGAGCAGGGGATTTACCACCCAACTCAAGAATAACTGGCACAAGGTTTTGAGCTGCGGCTGCCATGACTGTTTTACCAACGGAAGTTGAGCCTGTGAAAATCATTTTGTCGAAAGGCAGATGACTAAACGCATCAGAAATGACGCCACCGCCGTTTACTACAGCAACCAGTTCTTGTGGGAAAGCTTCAGAAAGTGCATTTTCAAGAATCTGTCCAAAATTTGGAGATGCACTCGAAATTTTGATCATGGCATGGTTGCCGGCAGCTAAAGCACAGATGAGTGGACCAACAGACAGTAGTAACGGGTAGTTCCATGGTGTAATAATGCCAATTACACCCATTGGTTGATATTGTACCCAACCTTTTGCTGGTTGATGTAATACACTGATATGGCGTTTTGATGGTTTCATCCATCCGGTTAGGTTCTTACTGTAATACTTGATTTGTTCAAGACAAGTAAGTAACTCACCAATTTTGGTTTCCATAATGGCACGATTGCCATAATCAAGGTTAATTGCTTCGGCAATCTGATCTTGATATTTTACCAAGACTTTTTTAAGACGAGCTAAACGATCAATACGCTCTTTAGCAGTGGGTACCGGATGACGTAAGTAGGCAATCTTTTGCTGCTCAAGCAAATCTTGTAAATGCTTAACATCATAAGGAACCTGAGTCTCTGGATTTGTTTTTGTTTGACTGTTCATCGGTACTTACCAAATATACTGATATACTTATTTTTTAGAGTAAATACTCTAAAGAGTCAAGTTGGTTTCTGTGTGCAAGTCTTAACCATATGAATTAACGAAGGTTATTAAAATGTCTCTACCTAAAGCTCTGAAGACAAAAGACCGGATTTTACAAATCAGTTTGCAGCTCTTTAATGAGCGTGGCGAACGGTCTGTCACTACCAATCATATTGCTGCAGAGCTGGGGATCAGTCCTGGAAACTTGTATTATCACTTTCGAAACAAGCATGAAATTATTAAGGAATTAATGTATCAGTATCAGGTCGAGACTTTAGAAATGCTCTCTTTACCTGAAGACAGACCATTAACCACCAACGACAAAATTAGTTATTTTCAGGTGCTCAGCGGTCAGTTGTGGAACTATCGCTTTATTCATCGCGATGTTTATCACTTAGTTGAAAGTAACGAAGACTTTAAGAAAATCTATCCGCGCTTTGCGGGGCAGGTGATGCAGCAAGGACAAAGAATTTATCAGGCCTTTGTCGATGCGGGTCTTATGAAAATGACAGCTTCCGAAATTGAAGCTTTAATTATTAACCTCTGGATTGTCTTAACCAACTGGACCAACTTTTTATATATGTCCGGCCATATTAGTGACAATAACCACCTTGAGGAAAAATGGGTTTGGCAAGCATTACGCCAAATGGTTTTCTTAGAGGGTCCTTATTTAATGGGTGAAAGCCGTGCGACTTATGAACAATTGCTCGAATCACTTGGACCTTCTGATCTTTTTGCAAGCTTGTCATCCTTAAAAGATGAATAGTTGTGCTTGCTTATTTAGAGCGCTAGAATACTCGGCTTATTAAAAATTTGTCTCAATTAAGTGATATTAACAAAATGAATATGACCACTGCCAATACAGCCCGTTTACTGATTACTTGTGAAGACAAGCCTGGGATCGTACAGGCTGTATCGAGCTTTTTGTACCATCAAGGTGCAAACATTACCGCGCTTGATCAATATGCGACGGAAGCTCAAGGCGGACGTTATTTCATGCGTGTTGAATTTGAACTTGATCATTTACAGTCGCGTAAAGATGCATTAATTCAAACATTTGCTGCCAACGTTGCTGAACGTTATGGCATGCAATGGCGTCTTGCTTTCGTAAACGAAATTAAAAAGGTTGGTATTTTAGTTTCTAAAGTCGACCATGCTTTGCTTGAGTTATTATGGCGTCATGCGCGTGGTTCTTTACCTTGTGAAATTACGCATGTGATTTCTAACCATGAAGATTTACGTGAATCTGTTGAGAACTTTGGTATTCCATTTACTGTAATTAAAGTAACCAAAGACAATAAAGCCGAAGCTTATGCTCAAATTGATGAAATGATGCAAGGTAACGACTTATTAGTTCTTGCACGTTACATGCAGATTTTAAGCGAAGATTTTGTTGCAAAATGGGAAATGAAAATCATCAATATTCACCATTCATTCTTACCTGCTTTCGTTGGGGCAAACCCATATAAGCAAGCCTATGAAAAAGGTGTGAAGTTGATTGGTGCAACAGCTCACTATGTGACTGCTGACCTAGACCAAGGCCCGATTATTGAGCAAGACGTTGAACGTGTAAGCCACGATTATAACGTTGAGCAGTTACGTGAGCTTGGTGAAGATGTTGAGCGTAATGTATTGGCTCGTGCTGTTAAATGGCATTTGGAAGACCGCATTATTGTAGATGGTAATAAGACAGTTGTTTTCTAATTACCTTATCTTTTTAAAAGCACACTTTTGAGTGTGCTTTTTTATGGCTAAAATAAATTTAAAATGTTATAACATAACCTTAATTTGATGTTCTATTGGTTATTCTCAATATTGTAACTACTTAAAGTTTTTTTAAGTTGAGTACGATTTGATAAGTAGTCTATGGAACTAACAAATTTTAGTGTGTTGTCTAAGCATGAGAAAAGTAAGGTGATATCACTTTATGAAGTTAGATTGCACAATACTAGGAAATGTTTTTCGCAAAAAATTAGTTGCAAATGAAAACACTTCTCATTTATTATTGTGGCACTTTATTGTTCTATCCGATGTTTGAAATCGTTTCTATAAATTGAAGTCGAGATCATCATCCATTAGGTAATTAGATTCTTATGAGTCAATCTTCCGCAGCCTTAAACTCTCCCAATCCGATGAAAAAGAAAGTCATCACGGCCCTAATTGCGGTTGCAATTGGTCATATCGGGGTCTTATGGGCAGTTAGCCACATTAAGCCTGCTGAACTAAAGCCAATTGACAAGAAGCCTTTACAAGTCCGCTTTGTAAAAATTCAAGAACAACCAAAACCTTTACCACCGAAACCAAAAGAACCGCCTAAAAAGCCGGAACCCAAAAAAGAAGTGAAAGAGGTAAAGGTTGTTGAGAAACCTGTGATTCCACCTAAACCAGTGGAAAAAATTCAGCAGGTGAAAAAGGCTGAAACTCCTAAACAAACAGTAAAGACAGAACCTAAAGTTGAACCAAAAGTAGTTACTCCAACGACTACTGTGACTGAAAAAGTCGTTGAAAAGCCAAAACCAGTGGTACAAGAAGCACCTAAAGCTCAACCTGCGCCAGATCCATCACCAAAACGCGTTTCAATTGGTGGTTCAGGTGTGCAGTGGAGTCGCTCACCACGTTTGACTGTTTCACCAAAAGATTTACAAGGCGAAGCGCGTTCAGTTGTTGTACTCATTGAAGCCGATGAAAAAGGCAAGATTACCAATGTGCGCGTAACCCGAAGCAGCGGCATTTCAAGTCTAGATGACAAAGTAGTCCGTGCTGTACGTGGTGCAAAATTTAAACCTTATATGGAAAACGGTGTTGCTTATCCAATTAAAGCAGAGCAACCGTTTGATTTAACCCCTTAAACGAAATTTGAGTCCCAACGGCTAACCTTAATCAGGAGTTCGAATATGAACTTTTCAATCTATTGGCAACATGCAGATGCAGTGAGTAAAACCCTGTATTTCATCTTATTGGCAATGTCGATTGCTACTTGGACAGTTTTCATCTTACGTTTGATGGGGACTCGCCAACTAAAACAACAAGCTTACGCTCAACTCTCTAAAGCTATTAGTTCGCTAAAAGCGAAGTTACAGCTTTTGAGTTTTGAACAGCGTAAAGCAGTTGCAGAGCAAGCATTATTACGCCAAATTTCTGCTGAAAAAGTCAATGCTGAGAAAGGTATTTCTGTTTTAGGAACAATTGCTTCAATTGCACCATTTGTTGGTTTGTTTGGTACGGTATGGGGTATTTTCCACGCGCTGGTTGCTGTAGGTAAGAGCGGACAAGCAGGATTGGCTCAAGTGGCTACACCAGTAGGTGAAGCACTGATTATGACTGGTCTTGGTCTTGCAGTTGCGATTCCTGCGGTATTGGCTTATAACATTTGTGTACGTGCTAACCGTGGTCTTGCTCATGATTTACAAGATCAAGCACACAGTTTGTTAATCGATACAATGTTGCAGCAAGACTCAACTGTAAAGTCTGATGTTAAAACTGCAGAACAAAGTTATGTTGGAGGTCAAGCTTAATGGCTTTTCAATTGGGTGAAGACCACGATAGTGGCATAAATGAGATGAACCTCATTCCGCTAATCGACATTATGTTGGTGTTAATGATCATATTTTTGGTCACAGCAACAGTTGCCAACCCATCGATTCCATTAACACTGCCTAAAACAACTGCTGAAATTATTGATCCACCACCAAAAGCGATTACGATTAGTATCAATGCAAATGGTGAAGTGGCTTGGGATACTCAAGTAATTAGCCTTGATGAGCTTCAAAAACGTTTCCAAGAAGCAGGTCAAGGTGAGGTTAAACCTACGGTTCAACTTCGTGCTGATAAAGAGTCGAAGTACGATACTGTGGCTCAGGTAATGTCTCGCGCCAGTGAAGCCGGACTGAGCGATATTGCCTTTGTAAGTGAAAACTAAAATTTAGTTTACTCAATAAAAAAGCAACCAAGTTGGTTGCTTTTTTATTGCTCTGATTTATTGATCTTTCATCAGATGCTGGAATTTACTATACAGCTTGAGCAACTTAGGTGGAATCGCAAAGTTGCAATAACCTTGTGAAGGGTTCTTTGCATAGTAATTCTGATGATATTCTTCGGCTGGATAGAATGTCGGGACAGGAGACAGCTCAGTCACAATATCAAGATCGTCATCTTTTAACGTTTGAATCGTATGTTCTGCTGCCTGTTTTTGCTCTTCATTATAATAATAAATAACAGAGCGGTACTGAGTACCAATATCATTACCTTGGCGGTTTAAAGTCGTTGGATCATGCGTTGCAAAGAAGACATCAAGTAACTGAGAATATGTAACTTGTTGTTCATCAAAGTCAATAAGGACCACTTCAGCATGCTGAGTGTCACCTTGACATACTTGCTCATAAGTTGGCTGAGTTGTATGCCCACCAGCATAACCACTTGTTACTTTTTCTACACCACGTATTTGTAAAAATACGGCTTCGACGCACCAAAAACAGCCGCCGCCAAATAATGCCTGTTGCATTGTTTTTCCCTCTATTTCCTGCCTATTACAATAGGGTCTATCTAACTAGATTACAAAGTAAAGCGTGTATAAAAAAGTAAAGAAAAAGAGAATAACTTATTTAGTTTTCGATAGCCACCAACAGATCCTCAATATTTAAAGGGTTTGTAGATACGCTTCTAAGTTGGAGAATGTGCCATTAAATCCTTGTGTCATTCCATCGCGAGCAGAATCAAAAGTTGAGTTCCCAATATCGTCAGAGTTCCACGGTTGCCAAGTAATTGTGACTTTTGTTTTATTATCAATATCTTCAAAAGTTGTGGTTGCTAACATTTCTAATGGCCATGTCGGTGACATAGGGTGTCGTGTGTTGTTACCGTCTTTGTCTGAAAAAGATTGAATAAACGTTAATCGCTCATTGGGTACAATCTCACGAAACACTTGCTTACCCCACATTTGTGTTCCATCGGGTCCTTCTAATCCATAGTGATAAGTTCCACCAACTCCAAAATCCATTGAGGTATGAATGATTTTGAAATTTTTTGGACTCATCCAATTTTGTAAGTGATTAATATCAGTATGAACCTTGAATACAAGATCACGAGGTGCATTGAATACTTTAGAAATACTAAATGGTGTAATTTTTTCTGTCATGATTATTTTCCTTTAATTAGAAAACTGGTTAATTTAAGTTATGGAGTTACTTTGTGATTCTGGCAAATTATTTTCAAAGCTAACAAAGTGTTCTTCTAATATTTGGCGAAAATGAGCCTATAGAATATCAAGCAGACTCTAGTCAGCTTTGGGTAAACCTTGTCGCACAATTTGAGAGAAGTGTTCACTACTCTGATCTGAAAGTTGTTCAAAATGCTCAGTACGTGGATTGATATGCGCGATTTGATACCACTGCTTTAAACTAATATTTTGATTGAGCGCTTTAAGATCATATAAATAATTAGGTAAATAACCAGAGGCTATTAAACGATAATCTTTAGGAAGCTGATATGGATTAATGGCTTGAACCATATCAAAAATCAAGGTTGTACAATTACTTGTGAGGGTGTTATACCATTTTGGCTGTGCACGTAGCTCATCTGACTTTTTAAGATATTCTAAAAATAACGCTTTTTGTTCTGAACGTGGCATATTGACTGGGAAATTATAAACTTGCTCTTTACGGATATTGCTACGCGTGTAGACAATATCTTTTTCATCGGACGCAATTAAGCTCAGTTCATATTTTCTAAAAAAGCCACCCACTGCCGAAAACTCTTCAGTTTTTTCTTTGCGAATCTCGATTGAAAAAACTAAAGGCTGTTGATTCTTAAATTCGAAACTGACCAGCGTATGGGCAATTTGTGGCCCCATCCAGTAAGAAGTAATAATATTTATGCCATTTAACTGGTTCAGGTCAAAAGTACGGGTTTCCCAGCGAACGTCATAAGTACCATCGGGATGCCAGTTGAAGTTACGGACATTATGCAAAGTAACAACGTTGCCGTGTTTTTCGTAACTTAGCATATTGGCAACTTCAGGGTTCCAGTCACGGTCTTGACGTGCAGTAATTGAGAAATACCAAACCAGAGAACAGGCAAAAGCTAAAAGATAAATTAAGATATCTGTACGACGGCTAATGATATGACCATTGAAGTATAAGCCAGCCATACTTAATGCAAAGGCAATCCATATACCGATAATAATGCGACTGCCTAACCAGCCAAAAGGTTGTTGCACCCAAAGCGCTAAACATACCCAAATACTGGAGAGCACAATAAACAACGTGAATAGACCATGTAAAGCGCCGAAGAGGAGGGCGATAATAAATTCACGTGTTCCGATATTGTGCATAGGCGGCCATAAAATTATTTTTTATAAGTTGCAAATTCGAATGAAGTTCCTGTTTTTTCATCTACTTGCTGCTCGCTCACAGTTTTATGAAATTCACTCGGTATAGTTGGATAATGTGCATCACCTTGGACATCTAAGTCAACATGAGTGAGCTCGAGACGGTCTGCAATTGACAAGGTTTGCTTAAATATTTCACCACCACCAATGATGAAAAGCGCCTGCTTTTCGGTGTTTTTGGCGTCTTCTAAAGCTGCGTTTAAAGCATCTTCAATTGAATACGCAATTTTTACGCCGTCAAAGTGCCAGTTAATGTCACGGGTAATCACCCAGTTCACACGGTTCGGTAGAGCACGGCCCATAGACTCAAGAGTCTTACGGCCCATGATGACCACACCACCTTGGGTGATTTCTTTAAAATGTTTTAAGTCGGCAGAGATATGCCATGGCAACGCATTGCCTTTACCAATACAGTGATTTTTGTCCATTGCGACAACGTGGACAACTTCTACATTTTGCCATGCCATAATCTTATTCTCTAAACCGTAATCTAATGAAATTTAAGCCGTCGTTATACTGCAACCGGAGCTTTAATTGCTGGATGTGACTCGTAACCTACAATCTCGATATCTTCAAATTTGAAATCGAAAAGGTCTTTAACTTCCGGATTAAGTTTTAATTGGCAAAGTGGTAATGGTTCACGCGTTAATTGTAGTCGTGCCTGCTCGAAATGGTTGGCATAAAGATGCGTATCGCCACCTGTCCAAACAAAATCACCTACGCCTAAACCGCACACTTGAGCAATCATATGGGTGAGTAAGGCATAGCTAGCAATATTAAATGGCACGCCCAAGAACACGTCAGCACTACGTTGATAAAGCTGGCATGACAATTTGTTGTCTTGTACGAAAAATTGGAAGAGTGTGTGACAAGGTGGCAATGCAACTTGTCCAGCTTCATTCGGGTTCCAGCCAGAAACGATTAAACGGCGCGAATTTGGGTTAGTTTTGATTTCGTTAATTAACCATTTAATTTGGTCAAAACCATCTTGGTTATAAGTACCGTCAGCATTTTTAGTTGCGCCGAAATTACGCCATTGGTGGCCATAAACCGGGCCTAGTTCATGTTCTGGGCGGCCAAAACGAGCTGTTTGTTCTGCTGTAGCCCATTCATCCCAAATTGAAACTTTATTGTCTTTTAAATATTGGACGTTGGTGTCGCCTTTTAAAAACCAAAGTAACTCAATCACAATAGAACGGAAGTGAACTTTTTTTGTGGTGAGTAAAGGAAAACCTTTAGAGAGATCAAAACGCATTTGATGACCAAATACAGAACGGGTTCCTGTGCCTGTACGGTCGCCTTTGTCACCGCCATTATCAAGGATATGTTGTAGTAGGTCTAAATATGCACGCATAACACTCTCGAGTTCGGATTAATTCCATAAAATAAAGGGGGGAGATAGCTCAACGATAAATAATTACGCAATAGAGCTGCTTCATCATGAACCATTGAAGATGATACCTGTTGTAGCCCAAGATGAAAATCTAAAAATAGTTCTATGGCATTTCAAGAGGCGTAATTATTCAAAACGCTTGGCACGATTTTGATAAATCGAAACAAGAAAAAATCCAACCAGTACAAAGCCTAAAGCTTGTATCGTTACGATCCAATTGTGCTGAGGTGGCAATATCCACACCACAATAGCAACAATAAGAAGAGGATAAATTCTAAGCAGAAACTGGAAGTTAGATTTATATGAACTACGGTCTGGAATTTTTGTTTGTAAATATTGCCCGAAATGAAGTCCGAAACCTAACGCAAGGCTCAGAATAGTGTAAGTCGGCGATAAAGGCTGGACTTGATTGGCTACATAAATTGCAGCACAAACGACAATAATGAAGATGAGTTTGATGTGACGCGGTGCGTTGTACCAATAAGCCAACATAAAACGGGAGCCTATTTGTTAAATAACGATTGTGGTGAAAAAATAAAAGCAGCAAGCGCCATAAATGCAATGCCTTGAACGCCCCAAATAAGTAAGTTAGGCATGGCTTTCACAAAAATAAGTGCAAACAAGAGTGCAATAGGAACCCATGTAAATAGACGGTAAAGTAAACCGGTTGGATTACTTTGAGCAAAATGCAATTTAAAGTAACGGCAGATTAAAAAAATAACCCCAGTTCCCGTAAACATTAAAATAGTATCTAACGGTAATGGTTGATATTGATATAACCCAATACAGATTAATAGGGTAATAATTAAGATCATTAATTTTTTAAAAGACGGGACTTGCTTGTTAAACCAGAATTCCAGCATGGTGTATCTTCTTTCTTGGGAGATAAAAACTGTAGCATAAAAAAGAGGAGCCGAAACTCCTCTAATTTAGATGTTAACTGTTCTTTTGTGGGCCCCAGTCATAAATTTTCTTTTGGTAGGCATACCACATCATCCAAAGGCCAATGAGCAGCATTGGAACGGTAAGGATCTGACCTTTAGTCATCCAGCCAAATAAAATGAAACCTTGGTCGGCATCGGGTTGACGGAAGAATTCCATTACAAAACGTGCAACGCCGTAACCCATTAAAAATAACGCTGAAACGGCCATACGTGGGCGAGGTTTTGAACTAAACCACCACAAGATAATGAATAGAATTAGACCTTCGCAAAGTGCTTGATAAATTTGAGAAGGGTGGCGAACCAAATGTAATGGATCGGTTGGGAAAATCATTCCAAAGGGATAATTCGGATCTGTAACCGCACGGCCATATAACTCTCCACCAATAAAGTTACCGAAGCGTCCGAACATTAAGCCTGTCGGTACACAAGGGGCAATAAAGTCGAGTGTTTGGAACCATGTTTTTTGATATTTTTTACACCAGAATAGCATTGCAATCATGACGCCTAAGAAGCCGCCGTGGAAGCTCATACCACCTGTCCAGACTTGGAATAACCAGATTGGGTTTTCA
This sequence comes from Acinetobacter sp. ABJ-A23_2, assembly GCF_044538765.1. Lineage (NCBI taxonomy): Bacteria > Pseudomonadati > Pseudomonadota > Gammaproteobacteria > Moraxellales > Moraxellaceae > Acinetobacter > Acinetobacter sp. ABJ-A23_2. Next base: position 96,376 of record NZ_JBIUCP010000002.1, on the reverse strand, counting down.
AGGAATTTATCAAACTCATAGAAAAGCACATAGCCGATACGTCCGCCGAGTACAACACCTAAGGCGCCGTAAAACACCAGATCGGAAACCATGTCCGATGTCCAGCCATCACGCTGTTTGGCACGGTAGGAAGCAAGCCCCCAAGCACATAAAAATGCCAATAAATACATGAGTCCATACCAATGGACTTGAAGAGGTCCTAGATGTATTGCGACCGGATCGATATTAGGATAGGTCAGCATTGCTGCTCCTTGATCTTACGTTTTGACAGATTGTAGCGGAATGATGTGAAAAATGTTGTACATTCAATGTGTAAACATAGGGAACAAGAATCAATGTGTATTGTGGCTTTAGCATGGCATGTTCTGGATGATATGCCCTTGTGTCTTATTTCAAACCGTGATGAGTTTTATCACCGACCAACTGCATTGTTGCATCAATGGGAACATGCACCCATCATTGCAGGGCAAGACTTACAGTCAGGTGGTACTTGGATGGGCATTACGCCACAGGGCCGATGGGCTGTGTTAACCAATTTCCGTGATGGGCGTGATAAACAGCAATACGAGACTTCTCGTGGTCATTTAGTTCAGGCTTTTTTAGAGTCTGATTTATTGCCGATTCGCTTTGCTCAACAATTAGAACAACAGCAACAGAACTTTGCTGGTTTTAACCTGTTTATGGGGACTGCTGATCAGGCGGTCTATATGAGTAACCGTGGTGAAGCCCCACAAGTATTAGCTAATGGCGTGTATGTGGTTTCGAATGGTTTAATGTCCGATCACTGGGAGAAAACCAGACATTTAAGAACCCGTTTTACGCAAGAGTTCTTGCCTATGCATCAGCACAAAACAGAAGAGTTAAGCTTGCAACATGCAGCGTGGGATATTTTAGAAGATGAGCGTAAGGTCACCACAGCATTGTTGCCAAACACGGGCATTCAGCCGGAAATGGAAGAATTATTGTCATCGACTTTTATTCAAAGCCCCGTATATGGAACACGGTGTTCGAATTTTTTAAGAATGACCAATAATGAATGGATATGGTTGGAAAAGACCCAGCAAGGTGAACATAGCGGCCAAATTGTACAGCAGCAGATACTTCTAAATCGTTAACAAAATGCCGATCAAGTGATCGGCATTTTTTTGGGTAAATCAATTAACCGGCAATAACGCCGCCATCTTTACGGGTAATCACAACAGTTGCTGAGCGTGGGCGCGCAGTTTTATTGCTTGGGTCTTTTTGTGTGGCAGGCCAGTTACTTTCTGGTTTCGCGTAACTTGGTGAATCTTCACCAGGGTGCTGAACATTAATGAAAATTGCTTTGTAGTCAGGAGTCATGGCAATACCAGTAATTTCACATTGCTTTGGTCCGACTAAGAAACGACGTAATGTTGCGTCTGTAACTTTGGCACCTGTTATGGTCTGCTGACCATTTGAAGTTGTTGCTGTACCACCATCACCGATTTGACCCGGCAGAGCTGCAAGCATCATACAGTTAGTAACATCAGTGTAAGCGCCGTCATCGGTTTCAATCCAGAGAACACCGCGTGGGTCAAACCACATACCATCCGGAGATGAAAAATCATTGTTATCTGTTAAGCCAGATAAGTTGATGTTTGAAGCCATTGCTGCTTCTGCGCCAAATAAATAGATATCCCATTTGAAGGTTTCAGCAGTCGTTTTATCATCAGTTTCTTTAAAACGAATGATATGGCCGTTCACATTTCCTTTTTGTTCTTTTGTGCCTGCATATAGGTCCGTATAGTTACGAGGGTTGGCTGCATCTGTAGGGTAATCTTTACCACGGTTTGAGTTGTTGGTGAGTGTGACATAAATTTCGCCATTAATTGGGTTAACGGTTGCCCATTCTGGGCGGTCCATTTTTGTTGCACCGACTGAATCTGCTGCTAAACGCGCAAAGGTGACTACGTCTGCCTGAGATTTAAATGGATAGGTAGTGTTACTTTCATTTAAACCATTTTTACCGTAGGCAAGTTCAATCCATTGACCTGAACCATCGTTATTAAACTTGGCAACATACAACTTACCTGAGTTCATGTATTTGTCACCAGCTGCATAGCCGCCGTTTATATCTTTTGTGTCCCACACTGCGGTTGAAACAAACTTATAGATGTATTCGCCACGAGAGTCATCACCCATATAAAATGCGATTGGTTGACCTGCTACGGCGCGACATGCACTGTCTTCATGGGCAAAACGGCCTAATGAGGTACGTTTAACCGGATTTTGACGGTTATCAAATGGGTCAATTTCAACCATCCAACCAAATGTGTTTGGACCATTGCGGTAATCTTGGGTTGCTTGAGCTGCTTTTACATCGGCATTCCAGCGGTCATATAGGTCTTGTGCCTCTACTTGACCAATTACGGTTTCCCAACCGTAACGAGAACTCGACCCTGCTTTAAGGCCATAGCGTTTAAGGGCAATAATTTCTTCTGGAGCACGTAGCGTGTCATCAGTTGTGCTACGGGCAAAATAACCGATAAAGTTTTCTTCTGTGGTTAAGTATGTTCCCCAAGGTGTATAGCCATTACCACAGTTGTTGTGTGTACCACGAGTCTGGCGGCCAGCAGGCGAAAAGCGCGTTGAAAGTAAGTTAGACCCTGCTGCTGCACCCGCAAAGTCCATGACTGTAGAGCCTGTAATACGTCTATTAAAAATAGAGTTTTTTACAACTTCTACTTTCTGTGTAGTAGGGTCTTTTTTGATATGAACTACAGAAACGCCATGAGCATTGGTTTCGCGAATGACTTCGTCTTCAGGACGGCGTCCATCAACTTTGGTTGGACCTTTAGGGTGCAAAAAGGTTTGGTTGATGTATTCGTGATTCATCACCAATAAACCTTGTGCTGAAACAGTGTCATCAAAACGGTTTGTTGATGTGTTTAAACCAAAATAGTGCATACCATCGTGGCAGTCGCCAGAGCGAAACTGGAAGCTTGGACCAGATGGAATATTGTTATCATCCCAATCACCAAAAGAAGGATTAATAGAGTCACCTAAAGCGTAAATCACATTTGCCTCATAACCTTCCGGTACGGTCACAATATCATTTAAATTTTTAGCAACTGGCGTAAAGGTAAGTTTTTCAGGCTTTTTGTTTGGATCGACTGGAGCAGTTCCACCGTTGTTGGAGCCAGAGTCATCGTTATTATCATTACAGCCCGTTAAAGTAGAGGCTAAAGTTAGTGCCACAGCGCCGCTTGCTGCTTTAGTAATGAGGCTACGACGACTTACGTATTGGTCTAAAACATCACGAAAGTGAATATTGTTCGAAGTGTTGTTGTCTAGTTCCTGATCTTCATAATATGGGGTCAAGTCGTTCATATTAAATTCCTAATTCAAAATAAGTTTTTTCTAAATGTCTTGATTAGCTTAAGTTTTGAATATGACGAGGTCTTGACGTTTTAATGATAACTTAATGAAAAATTTGATCGTTTAGTCAAAAAGAAAAGTACTTTTTATTTTTATGGGGGTTTTAAAATAAAAGAAACCTGCATAAAGCAGGTTTCTTTTGAGTTGTGGTAAGAATTATTTCTTCACAACAGATGGTGCTAGAGGGTCAGCCGTAATATAACCAACTGCCGCTGCAAAACGATCTTTGTAGTTTGCACGAACAAGAGGATCAAGAGTTGCTTTTACTTTATCGTGTAATGGAGATTCCCAGTCACCCGGATGCTGGAAGTTACTCATGATGTAAGTCCAGCCATTCACCGCATCTACAGCATGTAAACCTGTCGATTCAGCACCAGCAGGTGTTGATAAGATACGGCTTAATTGTTTGGTGTCTACATTATATGCCCATAAGAAGTTATTTACGTGCATACCACTGTCTTCACCAATGAAGAGCGTACGTAAGTTTTCAGAGAACTTAATGTTATCTGGATTTGCAATTTTATCTGCATTTGCAAGGTTACCCAAAGCATCAGCAGTTGTGAGGTCTTCACCAACTAAAGCGGCTGGCGGTTCCATATGAGTCGATACCCATTCACTGTTAATGAGCTGACCTTTGTTGTCGACTTGGCTGCCCTTTAACGTATGTGCATAAACTGCACCAGCTTTTGGACCTTGTACTTGAATATCAGTGGTTTTATCAACCATAGAAGACTGTACATAAGACATCGCAGAGTATGCGATTTTGTCTTTAATATTTACAGTTGTGCCTTCCATCTTGGTGAAGCCCATACTTGCGCCCACTAAAGCTGCATAACGATGCGTTTCTAGGAAAGCTGCTTCTCGTTCTTTACCCGGTACAAGTTTGACCCAGTTATTTTTGCCGCTATAACGGATTTTGGTATAGCTTGCATCTTGAGGATCTGTAGTTTTTACATCCATCAAGTCTGAAATCTTGTATTGATCTGCCCAGCTTTTTACTTCTGCACTTGTTGCATGACCAAGGTTAATCCAAGAAATATCACCCGCACCAGCGCCTACGCCTGAGGTTTGCTTCCATTTAGCAACATAGAGCGTACCCGCAGATAAGTCTTTTTCTTTATCGGCAACAAACATGAATAAACCGCCATTCGTTGCATCATCACCCATCAATGCAGTGCGGTTATCTGGCATAACTTGAATAAGTTCGTGCGAGATACGACCTAAACAGTAATGTTTTTTGATTGAACCTGTACCATCTGTATTTACAGTCACTTCTGGTAAATGACCGTAGTGGTATGGGTTACCTTTGGTACTGTCACCAAATAAGTTTTTGCTAAATACTGGTAAGTAGCTTCCAGCAACGTTGTTTGCGTCTGGTTCGTATTCTTCACTAGAAAGGTGAGTTCCCCATGGAGATAAGCTTGCACCACAAGTAATCCATAAACCGTTTACTTTAGACGTATCGACATTGTGGTATTTAACCAGTGTTAAATGACCAGTTTTAGGGTCTTGGTCTAAAGTTAAAATCGCAATTGGAGATGGTAGTAAGCCATACATAGACGCTAAGCTTTGGTCACGAGTCGTATATTCAAACTGAACGACGTGAAATACAGGATTACCTGTCACACCTAAAGCTTGTTTGTCCGCATCGGTAAAGTCACGCCCAGTTGCTTGTTTAAAGCTAATTAAAGAGCTTCCATCTGGACAGTCAGAGAAGAATTGACGTTCTTGCCCTGGTTTTGATTTATCAATAATTGGTTGATTATTAATATCAACATAACCGCCCGCTAGAATTTTTCCACCTTTACCGTCTGCAACCAGATCACCTGTGGTAAAGAATGGCTTGTACGCTAATGTGTAGTCAGTTTTTGAGCCATCTTCCCAGCTAATTGAAAGGCTTGATCCAACAGTTGTTGTTGCCATCGCTGCTGGGTTGGCTAAAGATGGTGCAGCCATTGAGGTAAACGTTGCATTTTTAAAGTTTACTGTTGGTGGTGGAGTAACAACATCTGAATCATTATTACTGTCATTACAGCCTGCTAACGTTGCTGCCGTAGCCATCGCACCTAATGGAAGAAAAGGGATCCCCGTAAACCATTTTAAAATATCGCGACGTGTTGGGTGGTTAGAAGCAGTTGTCATAATAAATCCGTAACTTTTGTGTGTATATTTGTTGAGTCGATTCTATGGATTGGAAATGACACTTTTCTTACATTTTTAAGTCACTTTGAAGACAGTTTATAATTTGATTAATTAAGACGATTTAAAAGTAAAAAGCCCAAATCTTAATATTTGGGCTTTTAAAGAGAAGTTTTAAATTATTCAGCAGACTGGCTTTTTCTCTTCTCAAGAATTTTACCGAACAGTAGGCCTATTTCAAAAAGCAACCACATTGGAATCGCTAGCATCACCATTGAAATCGCATCTGGGGGTGTAATAAACATAGCAACAAAAAAACATCCCACAATAATAAAACGTCTTTTTTCAGCAAGGCTTTGAGTATTTACTACGCCAATTAAAATAAGTAATAAGGTTGCGATAGGAATTTCAAAAGTGACACCAAACACTAAAAATAGCTTTAAACAGAAGCTTAAATAACTATTAATGTCGGTCATTGGCGCTACTGTTTCAGGTGAAACGCTAATAAAGAAATGTAATATTGCCGGCAAGGTAATGTAATAAGCAAAAGCGACGCCTGCATAAAATAGAACAATACTACCAATCAGTAACGGTAGCGCTAAATGGCGTTCTTTTTGATAAAGCGCAGGGCGAACAAAAGACCATATTTCATAAAGAATAAATGGCATTGCAAGCATAAGTGCGACAAATAAATTAAGTTTAAATGGCGCCATAAAGGTTGCTGTTACATCCGTTGCAATCATTGAAGATGACACAGGAAGTTGTAACCTTAAAGGCTCAGACAATAATTGGTAAGTATTATTTCGAAAGGGTAGTAAACAAAAGAATAAGAATAATGTTACCCCTACAATCCTGAATAAATGGCGTCTTAAAACCACCAAATGATTCATGATTGGCATTTGGTCTAGGTTTTCTTGACTATTTACAGTGGTTGAAGGCAGTTGGTTCATACGGCAATCTTCAATTCAACAGGAGATGTTTCTGAAATATCAGTTTGAGGAACTAATGGCGTAAGTTTGGCAACATACGGCACTTTGTAATGGTCTGATATAGGAATACATTTCCGAATAGGCTTTTGTGTTGTTTTAGGCGTTTCTGGAACTTCTAAATGTTCTGAAATCTGCTGTTTTTGTATTTCTTCAAGCTGCTGTTGTACTTTTCGTTCCAATGCTTCGATGCGGTTAAGTTCCTCTTGCATTTCTTTGCGGAACTCAGAAAGACGCAGCTCCTGATCAATCTCGTTTTGCAGATTGGTAATATAGCGTTTTAGTCGAACATACCAGCGGCCTGCAAAGCGTGCAGCTTCGGGAAGCTTATCTGGACCTAAAACTAAAATTGCAATAATTGCAAAACAGAGTAGCTCTGTCATTCCTACATCAAGCATGGGTCAAACCTTTAGCTTTTCACTGATGTGCTTTCAGATGTTTTAACTTGTGCGTCAATCGTACGAGGAGTATTTAAAGATGCAGCTTCGTCTTCTTCACGAACTGATTTTTTAAAGTCTCTTACTGCACCGCCAACATCTTTGCCGATATTTTTTAATTTAGATGTACCGAATAATAAAATAACGACGATTGCGAAAATAACGACATGCCAAATAGATAAACCAGCCATGATTTTATACCTCTTTTTAGTTCGCTTTATATCAACAGGTTGCCATGACAGGAATGTGACACTTATATTTCATTTTTAAGACAGTATTTATAAGTCGTCAGTTACGGTTAGATTTTTAAAGATATTTATCTGAGTAATTTTAAATTTTATTTAACTTAGATTTTAGACCAATTTACGTGAAATAGATCATACATTTCAAAATCAAAAGGTGTAGCATAACAAGCTGTTTTTAATGAGCAAGAGGAGAGAGCGTGGCATTACTACTGCCTGTATTGGCATTTATCACCGGACTTTTACTTGCTCAGACTTCTATTGCAGAAACCATAAAACCTATTCTTTCAGCTTGGCTTGCACGACTTCTGATTCCGATTGTGATCATTTACAACATGGTCTTTTATCAATCTGGAAGTTTGAGCTTAATGCTCTTTAGTTTTGGATCAGCATTTATTATTTTCTTTGCCTATTTGGCTTTATTTAAAGACCGCTTACTGGCCCTTTGTGTAAGCTATACCAATATGGGATGGTTGGGTTTTCCTTTCGCTATGGCTCTATTTGGTCCCGAAGCGACTGCTCCGATTGTGGCTTTATATATTGGGATGTCAATTTTTGGCAATGCTTGGGCTGTTACGGCAGTCACTACCGCACCACAAAGTAAGCTCAATATATTAAAAAAGGTTTTAACTTCCCCTCCTTGTATATCAATATTTTGTGCTGTGGTGCTCAGGCTCTTAGGTGCTCAACATATTGAACATCCAGCCATACATTGGGTCTATGAAGTTGCTAAATTTGCAATGACTTTTGCAGGTATGTGTGTGCTTGGAATGTGGCTACGCCGTACCAGAGTTTATGCAAAAGACTTAATTTACAGTACAAAAGCTCAAGCCTTTAAAGTCGCGTGTGGCTTTGTTCTATGTGGTCTAACTTATAGGTTTTTACCGATTCCAAATATAAGTCAGCAAATAGGGGTGATGTTTTTAATGTTTTGTTTGCCACCAGCAGCCAATATTGTAGCGTTAGAGACACATTATCAAGGGACGGGGAGATCTGCGGCTTATATCGCCTCAGGGACAATTGTGAGTTGTGTGTGTATTGCGATTTATGCAGTGTTTTTGCACATATTCGTCTAATTAATTATTTAATTCTAAGTTTTTCTACACTCGCTGGTGCGAAGGCGGCATGGATGCCGCCAGTTAGACTGTGGCACAAGGACGTGCCATCAGTCTAACAAAAGATTTTTGCTTACTTTTCATCTTTGAAAAGTAAGGTTTGCCTATACAAAGTCGAATACTCTCTAACGCGGTATTCAAAGGCTATATGGAAAAAATTATACTAAACTTTCTCTAAATAACTGCATCGCTTGTCCACGATGACTAATCTTATTCTTGTCTTCTTTAGACAACTCAGCGCTAGAAACTTGTAGTTCAGGTAACCAGAACAATGGGTCATAGCCGAAACCATTTTCACCACGTGCAGCTTCTAAAATTTCGCCGTGCCAGATGCCTTGGAAAATTTGTGGCAATGGATCTTCTGCATGAGTCACTAAAGCAAGCACACATACGAACATGCCTTCAATCACTTCTCCATTTTTACGAAATGGCAAAAGATCATTTAATAACTTGGCATTATTCGCTGCATCGTCACCATGTTCTCCAGCATAGCGTGCTGAATAAATACCAGGTGCACCACCTAAAACCGGAACACAAATGCCTGAGTCATCAGCCATAGCAGGTTTCCCTGAAATTTTAGAGGCATGACGTGCTTTAATAATGGCATTTTCAATAAAGCTTAAGCCGTCTTCAATGGCGTCGGGAATATTAAGGCGACCTTGAGGAATAATTTCTACAGGTAACTTAAGCTGTTCAAAAAGTTTTTCAAACTCTGCGACTTTACCTTTGTTATTACTTGCAAGGACTAAAGAGCCCTGATCAAACCAATGTGGGGTAGACATAAGATAACCAAACTTTATAACCAATATTGAACGCCAGTTATGTTACGTGTTTTTTGGAAGGGGATATAGAGTAAAACAAATAGAATATAAAATTAGAAGCTTAAAAACTAAAACCACCTTATAGATGCTATAAGGTGGTTTTAGTCGAGTAAGTTTGAGCTGGATTATTATTGAGCTTGAATCCATTTATCCGCACGGTCGCGTGCCATACGAATTTGCTCTTGAGTTAAGTTTGCGGCAAGAGCTGTCTTTTTACCTTCAGATAAGCTAATCACTTTATTGTCGAGCATGCCATCACGAGTTGAAAGCTCATACCACTGGTAAGCACCTACGTAGTTTTTCTTTTGCTCTTCCATCATCGCGAGGTTATAGCTTGCGCGGTTATCACCATTGCTTGCAGCTTTTTCGAAATACTTACGAGCCATAGACTCATCTTTCTTAACACCAATGCCGTCGGCGTACATACGGCCTACATTTAACTGTGCTGGTGATAAACCTTGGTCAGCAGCAGCTTTAAACCAAGTAAATGCTTGTTTATCGTCTTTTGCTACATCTTTACCGTATTGGTAACGTGTTCCAAGATAAAATTGTGCGCCAGCTTGGCCAGCTTGAGCTGCTTTTTGAAGGTCATGAATCCCCATTGTGGAGAAGCGCGCAGCCTGGCTAGCAACCGATTGTGGCTGGGCGATATAATCTGCATGAGCCTGCATACTTAGCAGTCCTGCAATTAGTGTGCTAAATAATGTCTTTTTCATAGTGCACTCACTCGATAAATAGCGACTTCACCAAACAAATTCGGAACATGTTTGCTTAACAGGCTTCCCTGCTGGTTTCCATTGACGGCGAGTCGATTAATAATTTGTATTTGATTTTCCGCACACAGTGCTTCGAAATCTTTAAACGTACATAAATGAATGTTGGGGGTGTTATACCACATATATGGTAGAGCATCCGATACAGGCATCATCCCTTTTAATGCTAGAAAAGAGCGAGTCTTCCAGTGTGCAAAGTTTGGAAAGGTAATAATGGCCTGTTTTCCCACACGCACCATGTCTCTTAATAAAACATCGGGTGCATCTACGGCTTGCAAAGCTTGTGCCATGACCACATAGTCAAAAGACTGGTCGGCAAAACGGCTCAAACCGAGATTCAAATCTTGTTGAATAATATTTAACCCGCGACTGACGGCAATTGCAATCTTTTCTTGATCAATTTCTAAACCATAAGCACGAATTTGATGCTTTTGGCTCATATGAGCGAGTAATTCACCGTCACCACACCCTAAATCGAGTACGCTAGAGCCGGGTTTAATCCACTTTTCTGCCAGTTGTTGATCAATACGCATTAGCTTGCCTCCAGTGATGTCGATTTTAAATGTTCTTCACCGCCTAAGAAAGCGCGCAGTGTTTTGACATACAGTGGAATCGGGAATAAAAACGAGTCATGACCTTGTTCAGCATCAATATCGAGGTAACTTACCGGCTTATGGTTGGTAATGAGCGCATCTACAATTTCTTGTGAACGGCTTGGTGCAAAACGCCAGTCAGTTGTGAACGAAACAATTAAGAACTGGCATTTGGTTTTACTCATCGCATCTGTAAGTGAATGACCATACTCACGTGATGGATCAAAATAATCCAAAGCTTTGGTCATAATTAGATAAGTATTGGCATCAAAGTTACGGCTAAACTGTTCACCTTGATAACGCAGATAGCTTTCGACCTGAAACTCGACATCAAAACCATACATAAACTTGCCGGATTTTAAATCACGGCCAAATTTCTGTTTCATCGCTTCTTCAGAAAGATAGGTAATATGGCCTACCATACGAGCCAAAATTAGGCCTCGTTTTGGATAGCTATCATTTTCTAAATAACGACCATGATGGAAGTCTGGGTCAGACAAGATGGACTGACGTGCCACCTCGTTAAATGCAATATTCTGTGCTGAAAGCTTTGGCGCGCTAGCAATGACGACACATTTTTGTAAACGGTCAGGGTAGTCTACTGACCATTGTAGTGCCTGCATGCCCCCTAATGATCCGCCAACTACTGCATACCAAACACTTACTCCTAAACGGTCAGAAAGCATCGCTTGAGTTTTAACCCAGTCGCGTACCGTTACTAATGGAAAATCTGGTCCATAAGGACGATTATCATTTTCAGGGTTTGGTGAAATTGGACCAGTCGACCCGCTACATCCACCAATATTGTTGAGTGCAACTACAAAAAATTTATTTGTGTCGATTGCCTTACCCGGGCCAATACAGCTATCCCACCATCCAGCTTTTTTATCATCTTCATGGTGATAGCCCGCTGCATGATGATGTCCGGAAAGGGCATGACAGATCAAAATCGCATTTGATTTATCTGCATTTAAAGTGCCGTAGGTTTCAACCATTAACTCAAAGCGTGGTAAAACACGGCCACATTCAAGATGTAAGGGTTCTTCAAATTGGAACTTTTGCGGAGTGACTAACCCCACTGAGTCAGCTGGAAAAGACACGGGAACATTTCGCCTTTTAAATCTTTCAGGAATAAAAAGAAAGGATACCAAGCTAGGTATCCTTTCCAAAGTCTTTTTTTTAATTAAACAGCGGCGGCAACAACCTGATCTGTACTTAAAACACCTTGATCAATCAAACGGTTGGTACATGCAATAATTGCTTCAATTGATGAGGTGACTGTGTTGTCGTGAACACCCGCACCAAACGAGCCTCTACCAGTACCTTTCACTTGAAGTTCAATTAAGGTTAATGCTTTGGCATTTGCACCTGAACTAATACTACGTTCTTCATAGTTCAATACGTCAATTGGTAATTGAAGTGCATTTAAGAATGCAGAGATAGGACCATTACCTTCGCCACGTAATTGTTGAGTTTCACCTTCAACGTCGATCTCAAGTTCAATGATTTGAGTACCATTTATGTCAGATAACTTATAGTTTTTGACTGTGTAATGGTGGTTCTTCACATCGACATATGCGTCTTTAAACAAGGTCCAGATTTCTTTGGCATTAATTTCTGTACCATTCTCATCAGCATATTGTTGAACAACCTGACTGAATTCAATTTGTAAACGGCGCGGCAATACAACGTTGTAGTTTGATTCCAATAAGTAAGCGATACCGCCTTTACCAGACTGGCTATTTACACGAATTACAGCATCGTAGTCACGGCCCAAGTCTTTCGGGTCGATTGGCAAGTAAGGCATATCCCAGATTTCTTCGTTTTTCTGGTATTCGAAGCCTTTTTTGATTGCATCTTGATGCGAACCAGAGAATGCAGTAAATACCAAGTCACCTGCATATGGATGACGAGGGTGTACAGGTAAACCAGTACATTCTTCAACTGTTGCAATCACTTCATTAATGTTAGAGAAATCTAACTCTGGCGCTACACCTTGGGTGTACATGTTCAATGCAATCGCAGCAACGTCAACGTTACCTGTACGTTCACCATTACCAAACACACAACCTTCAACACGGTCAGCACCGGCCATAATGGCAAGTTCTGATGCAGCAATACCACAGCCGCGGTCATTGTGGCAGTGAACAGAAATAATCACGCCATCACGACGTGCCAAGTTACGATGCATCCATTCAATTTGGTCTGCATAAACATTTGGCGTAGAAACTTCGACAGTCGCAGGTAAGTTTAAAATCACTTTATGATCTGGACGTGCATCCCAAATTTCTGTGACGGCATCACAAACATCTTTTGCAACTTCTAATTCGGTTGCAGAGAAACATTCTGGGCTGTACTGGAAAATCCAGTCAGTTTGAGGATATTGCGCAGCATACTCTTTCACTTTCTGAGCTGCATTCACCGCCAACTGTTTTGCGCCATTTACATCTACATTCAACACCTTTTGGCGGAAGGTTGGAGAGTTAGAGTTATAAATATGCACAATTGCGCGCTTAGCACCTGCTAAAGCTTCAAAAGTACGTTCAATCAAATGGTCACGTGCCTGAACCAATACTTCAATGTAGACATCATCAGGAATATGATTTTCTTCGATTAACATGCGGGTAAAATCGAAGTCAATTTGAGATGCAGATGGGAAACCGATTTCAATATGTTTAAAACCGATTTTTACAAGCATTTTGAACATTTTGAATTTTTGTTCCATGTTCATCGGTTCAAAAATTGCTTGGTTACCATCACGTAAATCCGTGCTCATCCAGATTGGCGCTTTTGTAATTTCGTTATTTGGCCATTGGCGATCTGGTAAATCGACTCGCTGGTACATACGGCGGTATTTTTTGCTAGGGTCAGCCAACATCATGAGAAAACTCCTTATCTCGTAGCACGGTTGCTCTAGGTATCGTGTGAAAGGCAACGTTCTACAGTTATATATGGTATCTAATACAGAAAAATTAAAGGGAATTTAGAAAGGTCTGCTCTAAAATGCAGACAAAAATTTAAACGCGCGCGAGGCGCAGCATCAGGAGTTCGAGATGATGTCTTGCTTGAGTAGGCTGGGCAAACAAGTGATTCGTTTTCATCTATAGACCATGTAATAGTAAGTTTGGTGGTTTGCTAATATGCTTATTGTTTAGATATACCACATCTAAACAATGATTACACGTTGTGCAAAAGTCTTATACTCATTTTAATTTCAGTGTTCAGAAAATAATTTTCTAATTTTGCATTGTTCTGTATTTTATCGAAAATAATTTTCATTATTTTGCCTTATTGAGATAAAAATAATTAATTAGACTAAATAAGGCAAAAATAAATAGAGTTACAGTTCTGACCACATACGGATAAGGTTGTGATAGATGTTGGTGAGTTTCATGACTTCAGTATAACTATCACCATGTGATTTCCGTAGTTCACGTATGCTTTCATCTAAATTAAAGAGAAGATGTCGTTTACTATCGTCGCGTACTAAGCTTTGTACCCAGAAAAAAGAAGCAAATCGAGTACCTGATGTAATACTACTGACTTCATGCAAGCTAGTAGAAGGGTAGAGAACTACGTCACCAGCAGGTAATTTAACTTCGTGATAACCATAAGTATCTTCAATCACTAGGTCACCACCCTCATATTCATCTGGTTCGCTTAAAAATAAGGTACAAGATAAATCGGTACGAATTTGTTCCGCTGTACCACGGATAAGACGAATTGAGTTATCTACATGGAAACCAAAGCTTTCATGTTCATCATAACGATTAAAAAGCGGTGGAATAATTTTGTGGGGTAGGGCTGCTGCTTGAAACACAGGATTTTGCCAAATTGCTTTAATGACAATATCACTTAAGTGATGTGTAAGCGGGTCTTGTTCAGAGAGTTGTTGATTTCTTTTAACAGAGGCAGACAAAGTGCCGGCAGTTACTTTACCACCTACCCAATTTGCCTCTTTCATGAGCTTGCGAAACTCGGCAACTTGCTCTTTGCTTAAAACATTCGGGATATGATGAATCACAGCAAACACCTTTTAAGTAGATACTTTATTTATAAAGATAGCCTCATTACGAGGCTATCTTTATATCTGCTTTAATTAATACCATAAATAAATTATGGAATTAAATTTTAGTATTTAAAGTTAATGGCTAAAACGGCGTTACGACCATTGCCTTCAAATGCATAGTGAGCCGGGTGAGCACTTGTAAAATAGCGTTTATCAGAAATGTTATTGATATTCAGCTGTAAGTTTACGTTCTTGTTGACATCGTATTTAGCCATAGCATTGTAAATGGTATAAGTTGGCAAATATTTGTCTTCAAGCATTGTTGTGCCAGTATTTGTATTGGTAAATACTTTATCGCGGTATTCGGCACCAGCACCTAGAGTTAACTTAGGTAGTACTCGATAAGTAGACCACAATGTCGCACTATTTTTAGCGACGAATGGGAGCGGTTTACCTTCTTGTGCAACTGCGTTAAAAGCCGCTTTTGTCAATTCACTATCTAAATAGCTATAACCCGCAGAAACTTCCCATTTGTCGGTTACTTTACCGTTGAACCCGACTTCGAAGCCATCAACTTTACTTTCACCAGCATTGGTTGTGGTATTGGCATCAATAGCGATACGAGTATTTTGTTTCTCGGTACGGAAAATAGCAGCAGTTAAGTTTGCACGATTATTGAATAGATCCCATTTAGTACCAACTTCGAAAGTACGTGCTTTTTCTGGAGATAAATCATTTGCTTGTTGAGAAGAAGTGGATAAGGCATCTGCACCATCACCTTGGTCTACCCCAACCGGATTTGCAGAAGTTGCGAAACTTGCATAGATACTGCCATTTTCAGTTGGTTTGTAGACTAAACCAGCTTGATAAGAGAAATAGTCACTATCATTTTCGAATTTCTGACCAGCTGCAATACTTACGTCATTTGTGTAGTTGCCGCTCGTACTTGTTTTATCGATATCTTTAACAGTTTTATAAATATTTTTATTATATTTACGTTCAGTTTCGAATTTATCCCAACGTACGCCTAAATTTAAAAGCCATTGTGGATTAAATTCGATGCTATCTAAAGCATAAAGAGAAACAGTACGGCTGCGAGTTGTATACTGATTTTTGATGCTGCCTAAAGTATCAGTAAATGCTCCATTCATTGGGTTGTTGACTGAAGTACACCAGCCATTCGAAAGAGCACTGCTTACAGGACAACTGGTGTTATGGACAGTAGATGTTGTGCCAGAGGCATCTGTAAACGTATAAACCCCTTGATTTGATTGTTGGTAGCTCCACTCGGCACCTGTATTAAAAGAGTGTTTAAGAGTACCAGTATTGAATTTACCTTTTAATGCAAGTTGATCGCTATAAGCATCTGTGTCTACAATCCGACTTAAAGCACGACGTGAAATAGTACCGTTTTTCGTTACATTACCTTTTGAGTCATCTGCATTGGTATAGATGTAATCTGATTTAGATTTTGTGTAAGACATCGTATTTGATAATGTTAAATCATCAGCGAGATCATGTTCTAATTTAAACGTACCGATGTGGTTTTCACGTTTATCAAAATCACGAGCTTTCCAACCGTAATACATGCCTTGTTTTACATCAATTGGTTTCCCACCAACAGGAAGGAATGGAATACCTGCATCTGGTTCATCATTACTACGTAAATAGTAGTAGCTCAATGTTCCTCGAGTTGCTGTATCTAGGCCAAATGCAAGACTTGAAGCAATACCAGCACGAGCATATTCAGCACCATCATTTGAACCAGCTTTTTCGTTTTCATGGCCCATAACTACAACTCGGCCAGCAACACCATTACCAAAGTCTTTGTTTGCATCAAGTTGGATATGGCGATAGTTATCGGTACCACCTTGAACACTACCTTGGTAAACATCACCTTCATGAGCAACTTTAGGAATCAGATTAATGCTGCCTCCAACACCACCGCCGCCGCCAAGAGCTGAAGAAGATCCTTTAATGACTTCAACTTGCTCGATAGCAAACATGTCACGATTTTGAGAAGTTGAATTACGAACACCATCAACATAGACAGAGGATTGAGCGCTATAGCCACGAATATATGGCATATCGGTAAATGGGGTACCGCCTTCACCTGCACCTAAAGTAATACCTGGTTCATAGCGTAAAGCTTCGAGTAGGGTGTTAGAGTTTGAATCTTTAATTAATTTTTGAGAAAGAATAGAAACGGATTTTGGAGTATCTAAAAGGGGAGCAACTAATTTTGAATTTGCCGACTCATCTACTTTTAAAGATTCTTCGTGAGTTGCTTGAGTATGAATGGTTGGTAGTTGTGAAACAGTTTCTTGTGCCATTGCAGTTGTTGCAATCATAGAAAGGGATGATGCGATTGCAGATGAAACAATTTTTTTACGTGTTCTAATCAATGACATGACTTTCAGGACTTAAATATAAAACGTTATGCGAATAATAATAATTCTTATTTATATGTACAGTTTGTGTTAATTGGATTTGCCGATAGGATTGTGAAGAAAATATGAAAGATTTAATCGGATTTTGTCGCTAAAAATTGCTAATTAATTAATTATTATTAATTTTTATGAAAAGCGATAATTATTGATAAATTAATTGTAATTTTAGATTTATGAAGCATAACTAAAAAATTACTTTAGCTTAAGGTTGAATTAAAAAAAATTAAAAAATCATAAAATTATTGTGAAATTTACTGGAAAAACGGCCTTCAATTTACTGATCTGATCGGTTAATTTTGTATATCTTGAAAGTTGTCATATAATACAGCACTTTTTTAAAAACTGTTCCTACTAACTAATTTTTATCGAGGAAGCCATGCAAGTAACGACTGAAGCGGTTTCGGGCGTTGCCCGTCGTTTAAATGTTTCTGTACCGACGAGCCGTATTAACGAGCAATTTGAAGCTCGTTTGAAGCGCACTGCCAAAACTGTGAAGATCAACGGCTTCCGTCCGGGCAAAGTACCTGCAAACGTTGTTCGTCGCGAATACGGTGCAAGTATTTATCAAGAAGTTGTGAATGACATCATTCGTGACAGCGTATTCGAAGCAATTCAACAAGAAAAAATCAATGCGGTAGGTATGCCGAACATTGAGAAAGTTGAACATAAAGAAGATGCTTTAGTTTTTGAAGCAACTGTAGAAGTTTATCCTGAAGTTGAAGTAAAAGCATTTGACGGCTTAGAAGTTGAACGTAAAACAGCTGAAATTAAAGACGCTGACGTTGACACTATGATCGAAAACTTGCAAAAACAACGTCAAACTTGGGCTGTAACCAAGGGTATGGCGAAAAAAGACATGCAAGTGACTTTTGACTTCGAAGGTTCTATCGACGGTGAGAAGTTCGAAGGCGGTTCTGCTGAAGACTTTAAACTTGTGTTAGGTTCAGGTCGTATGATTCCTGGCTTCGAAGACGGCATCGTTGGCATGAAAGCTGGTGAAGAGAAAGTAATTGATGTGACTTTCCCTGAAGATTACCAAGCTGAAAACTTAGCTGGTAAAGCAGCTCAATTCAAAATCACTGTGAAGCAAGTTGAAAAACCTAAACTTCCAGAGATTGATGCTGAATTCTTAAAAATCTTCGGTGTTACTGAAGAAGAAGGCGTTGAAAAATTAAAAGCTGACGTTCGTAAAAACATGGAACGTGAAGTTCGCAATGGTTTACGTAACCAAGTTAAACAAGCTGCATTTGATGCTCTTGTTGCTGCGAACGAAGTTGAAGTTCCAGCTGCAATGGTTGCTCAAGAAATTGACCGTCAACGTCAACAAATGGTTCAACAGTTCACTCAACAATTTGGTGGTGCTGGTGCTCAATCTTTTGACAAGAGCATGCTTCCTGACGAATTGTTCAAAGAACAAGCAGAGCGTTCTGTTAAACTTGGCGTATTAGTAAGCAAAGTTTTAGCTGATGCTAAACTTGAAGTTGATCAATCACGTGTTGATGCTTACATCGACGACATGGCTTCTTCTTATGAAGATCCAACTGAAGTGATTGAATACTTCAAAAATGATGCTCAACAACGTGCTCAAATCGAAGCTGTTGTATTAGAAGATCAAGTTGTTGATCACATCTTAGCTGCTGCTAAAGTGACTGACAAAGCAGTATCTTACGAAGATTTATTGAAAGAACAACAAGCTCGCCGTATGGGCTAATCTTTTGAGAAGTCAGGAAAAGGCGCTTTAGGCGCCTTTTTCATTTTTAGGTATGTGGTTAATTTGAGTACGTCGTTAAGTACTTAGGTATAAATAATATAATATTTCAGTGCGAACCTTTTGCAATTTGAGAAATTATCCCGCATATTGTTGCCATAGGTTAAGTCACAAAAAATTTAGGAATAAATAACGTATGTATGTTCCAACAATTGAAAATGCTTTAGTTCCTGTTGTGGTTGAACAATCTTCTCGCGGCGAACGTTCTTTTGATATTTATTCACGACTTTTACGTGAGCGCGTCATTTTTCTAACTGGTGAAGTTGAAGACAACATGGCAAATTTGATTGTTGCTCAAATGTTGTTCTTAGAAGCTGAAAACCCAGATAAAGATATCCATCTTTATATTAACTCGCCAGGTGGTTCAGTCACTGCTGGTATGGCGATTTATGACACGATGCAATTTATCAAACCTGATGTAGTGACATACTGTATGGGGCAGGCTGCATCTATGGGCGCATTCTTATTAAATGCTGGTGCTAAAGGTAAACGCTATTGCCTTGAAAATGCACGTGTAATGATTCACCAACCATTAGGTGGATTCCGTGGTCAGGCATCAGACATTGAAATTCACGCACGTGAAATTCTATTTATTAAAGAACGCTTGAATCGTTTGATGGCAGAACACAGTGGTCAAGACTATGACACGATTGCTCGTGATACTGATCGTGATAACTTTATGACTGCACAAGCAGCAAAAGAATATGGTTTAGTCGATCAGGTATTAAGTAAGCGTCCATAAGGGGGAGTTTTAAGTGGCTTGAGTTGTTAGAAAACGTCTCCATATAGTCATTTAACCCTATCGCTTGCCCTCATATTTAAGATTCTATTTGTGGAGAGAATATGTCCGAACATCCTCAAGGACAAAAACATTGTTCATTTTGCGGTAAAACGCAGTCTGAAGTCGGGAAACTGATTGCGGGCGAGGACGCATATATTTGTAATGAGTGTGTAGATGTCTGCTTAGACCTTGTACAAACCAGCCAACAGGTTGAAGCAGGTGACTGGGCGAGCAAGGCATTGCCAAAACCACATGAAATACGTGCTGCGCTTGATCAATATGTGATTGGTCAGGATCTTGCCAAAAAGACATTATCTGTTGCCGTTTATAACCATTATAAGCGTTTGAAAGTCGGGCAATCTGGTCATGTGTCTAAAGATGTGGAAATTGCTAAAAGTAACATTCTACTGATTGGACCTACCGGTTCAGGTAAAACATTACTTGCTCAAACATTGGCTCGTTTGTTAGATGTTCCGTTTGCTATGGCAGATGCGACTACTTTAACTGAAGCGGGTTATGTCGGCGAAGACGTTGAAAATATTGTACAAAAGCTTTTGCAAAAAGCGGATTACGATGTAGAGAAAGCTCAAAAGGGCATTATCTATATCGATGAAATCGACAAGATTACACGTAAATCTGAAAATCCGTCGATTACGCGTGACGTTTCTGGTGAAGGTGTACAACAAGCATTGCTTAAGATGATTGAAGGTACTGTAGCTTCAATTCCACCACAAGGTGGACGTAAACATCCGCAGCAAGAGTTCATTCAAATTGATACCTCAAATATCTTATTTATTTGTGGTGGTGCATTTGCTGGACTGGAAAAAATTGTACAACAGCGCCAAGAGAAAGGCGGAATTGGCTTTACAGCTGACGTGAAGAAAAAAGATGAAAGCAAGAAAATTGCTGAATTGTTCCGTCAAGTTGAGCCGACTGACTTAGTAAAATTTGGTTTAATTCCAGAATTTATTGGTCGTTTACCAGTTATTGCAACGCTTGAAGAGCTTGATGAAGAAGCATTAATGCAAATTTTGACAGAACCAAAAAATGCATTAACTCGCCAATATCAATACTTGTTCAACATGGAAAATGTTGACCTTGTATTTGAAGATTCAGCTTTACGTGCAGTTGCTAAGCGTGCGCTTGAGCGTAATACCGGTGCTCGTGGTCTACGTTCGATTTTGGAAAATGTTTTACTTGAAACAATGTATGACTTACCAAGCCGTACAGATGTAGGAACAGTTTTCATTAATGAAGCAGTCATTAATGGTGAAGCTGAACCTGTTTACAAGTCAGAACGTCAGCCTAAAGAAGCAGCAACTCATGAAAGTGTTGCTAAGGCAGATTTAAAAGTAATTGATTCGAAGTCTGCTTAGATTTCATTCATCTAAAAAGCATGGATCGCGCTCGTGATTCATGCTTTTTTTGTTTTCAATTCATGTAGGTGGTGTTAATCTAAAAAAACAAAATACGCATAGTTTTGCGATATAGAAAAATCAAAAGAAAACGCTTTGAGGGATGTCATGCGTTATTTAATTATTGCATTAAGTTGTACCACATTACTTGCGGGTTGCCAAAGTTCATCACACTTAGCAAAAAAATCAGGTGAGCTGACTGCGACTTTACCTAAAGTTGATGTTGATAAAGCACCTGGTGTATTTGATCAATACCATGTGGGTGGTTTTAGCATGGGGGGATGGGTCAACCAAAAACTAGGTCAGACATTTGTACCGATTAAACCGCAAAATGAACATGCAGCAGTAGTCTATCTCTATCGGCCAGATACCAAATGGAACCGTCAGGAAATTGCAGCAATCAATTTGTTTGTAAATGGCAAACGAATTCCAAGCTTATTGCATAACCATTATTACTGGATTGAACTGCCAGCAGGAAGTTATCGTATTTCTGCAAGTCGGCCTCTATTAGGTATTCATTTCCAAGAGCCAAAATATATTGATATTACGGTCGATGCTGGAACGTCTTATTATTTAAAATATGATGAAGAAAATAAAATGGACCGTGGTGAACACACTGGCCCATTTATGTTAATGCAAGACAATATTGGACGTAGAGAGATTGCTTTTACTGAGCTTAAATCTTCTAGCTACAATTTTGTTGCTGAAGATACTTCAGGAAAAATACGTCATAAACCGCAAGAGCTAAAACCAGCTAAATATGATGAGAAGTCAGATGTTCATCTGATTAAACCATTTAAGTTGTGGAACCCTTTAACGTGGTAATGACCTACAAAGGATAAAGAAAAGTTAAGACTTTTCTTTATCTTTCATCAATGGCGCAATAATTTTAAGCATCTCTTCTTGCATGTGATCACGTGCTTTAGGGTCATTAAAGGTTTGTTGACCCAGCTCCATCATATATTCTGAAATTTGTCCCATAATCTGTACGTTTTTACGCGTAATCGATTGGCCTTCTGGGGTTTTCAAAAATTTCAGATTTGCCTGAACTTCTTCTTCAGTATATGTCTTTAAATAAATATCTTGTAAGGCTTGCGTAGTTTTTGGGCTACTAATGAGCTGGTTACTCGAATCTTTTAAAAGTAAGCCTAACTTTTTCGCTGCCTCTTTTTCTTTCGGGCCTAAAGTTTTGATGCCCGTAATATTAGTGATGATCTGTTCAGCTTGTTGATCATAATAAGGTGTTAATTCATTAATTGATTCTTTAAGCAAATAATCAATTTGGCTCATTTGCATGAGTTCTTTTACTGAACTTAATTTGGCAGGAGAAGCAAATAAGCTTGTCGTAATACAGCTTAGGCAGAGGCTGATTGAGAGATTTTTAAGAATAGGGCGGATAGTCATGAAATGACCTATATGCAGTTTATGGCGGGTGGGTGTATTTATTAATAGCACAGATTGGTGAATCAATTGTTACAATTCTTTTCAATTTCCAAAAAAATTACAAGGCATAAAAAAAGCACCGAATCCGGTGCTTTTCTTGATTAGCCTGCTGCGGCATCGATTACTGGAATTTTTCCAATTTTCGCTTGCCAGATTTTTGGAGCCACTGCGTGAATTGATGTACCGTTTACATCAACCGCTACAGATACAGGCATATCTTCAACTACAAATTTGTAGATTGCTTCCATACCTAAGTCTGCAAAAGCAACAACTTCAGCTTCGCGAACAGCTTTAGATACGAGGTAAGCTGCACCACCAACTGCCATAAGGTAAGTTGCTTTGTTGTCTTTAATTGCTTCGATTGCTGTTGGACCACGATCAGCTTTACCAATCATACCGAATAGACCAGTATGCTCGAGTACTTTACGTGTGAATTTGTCCATACGTGTTGCAGTTGTAGGGCCAGCAGGACCAACGACTTCATCACCCACTGGATCAACAGGGCCAACGTAGTAAATAAATTTACCTTTAAGATCAACTGGTAATTCTTCACCATTGTCGATCATTTCAACCATACGTTTGTGTGCAGCATCACGACCTGTGTACATTGTACCGCTAAGAAGTAATGTATCACCCGGTTTCCAAGAATCCATTTCTTCTTGAGTAATGGTATCAAGGTTTACACGTTTAGACTGTGAAGAGTCCCAAGTTACAGATGGGTAGTCTTCAAGTTTTGGTGCTTGAATATGAGCTACACCTGTACCATCAAGCTGGAAGTGAGCATGACGAGTCGCAGCACAGTTAGGAATCATACCAACTGGTTTACCAGCAGCGTGACATGGGTAATCTTTAATTTTAATATCAAGAACAGTCGTTAAACCGCCAAGACCTTGTGCACCAATACCAAGAGCATTTACTTTCTCAAAGATTTCGATACGAAGTTCTTCGATTTTGTTTTCTGGTCCACGGCGAAGTAATTCGTCCATGTTAATTTCTTCCATGAGTGCTTCTTTAGCAAGCATCATGGCTTTTTCAGCAGTACCACCAATACCGATACCGAGCATACCAGGAGGACACCAGCCTGCACCCATAGTCGGAACAGTTTTAAGTACCCAGTCAACAATCGAGTCAGATGGGTTAAGCATAGCAAGTTTAGATTTGTTTTCTGAACCGCCACCTTTAGCAGCAACAGTAATATCTACTTTGTTACCCGGTACGAGTTTGTAGTGAATAACAGCAGGGGTGTTGTCTTTTGTATTTTTACGACCAAATGCAGGGTCAGCAAGTACAGATGCACGAAGAACGTTGCTGTTTTCAAGGTAACCTTGGCGAACACCTTCATTTACTGCATCGTCTAAGCTCATTGTTAAATCGAATTTAACATCTAAGCCCACTTCAAGGAAAACGTTAACAATACCAGTATCTTGGCAAATTGGACGATGACCTTCCGCACACATGCGAGAGTTAATTAAAATCTGTGCAATTGCATCCTTTGCAGCTTTGTTTTCTTCGCGATCATAAGCACGGCTCATCGCTTGGATAAAGTCTTGCGGGTGATAGTACGAAATAAACTGTAGGGCGTCCTTGATTGATGTAATCAAGTCATCTTGTTTGATAATCGTTGTCATACCAAAAAATCTCTTGAGCGGGCTGTTAGCTAGCGGGCTAAATTATATGACAAAAACACAATCTTGTGGGGGATTGGTTGATCTTTTGACCGAAAGTCGAATAAGACCAATGCTAAGTGATTTAAAACTAAGAATAACCAACAGCTAAGGCAGTTATTTGAGAATAAAAAAAGCCATTTGAGCGGACATCAAATGGCGAGAGGTAGAAAAGATTAAATGATATTAATTATTTGGCAGCAGCTTGTTGTTCAGCCTGAATTGCTGTTAAGGCAATAGTAAAGACAATGTCATCTACTAAAGCACCACGAGACAAGTCATTGACTGGTTTGTTGAGGCCTTGCAACATTGGTCCAACGCTGACTACATTTGCTGCACGTTGTACTGCCTTATAGGTCGTGTTACCTGTATTTAAGTCTGGGAAAATAAATACATTGGCACGACCAGCAACACGTGAGTCTGGTGCCTTTTGGCGTCCGACACTTTCAACAGAAGCTGCATCGTATTGGAGTGGACCATCAATCAGTAAATCAGGGCGACGTTGCTGTGCAATTTGAGTTGCTTGCTGTACTTTCTCAACATCAGCACCAGTGCCAGACGTACCAGTTGAATAGCTGATCATGGCAATACGTGGGTCAATTCCAAATGCTTTTGCAGAGTCAGCAGACTGAATCGCAATTTCAGCAAGCTGGTCGGCTGTAGGGTCTGGGTTAATTGCACAGTCACCGTAAACATAGACTTCATCTGGTAAAAGCATAAAGAATATGGATGAAACCAGTGAGTAAGATGGTGCGGTTTTAATGAGCTGAAAAGCAGGGCGCACGGTGTTCGCAGTTGTGTGAACTGCACCAGAAACCAAACCATCTACATGATCTAGCGCCAACATCATGGTGCCGAGAACTACGGTGTCTTGTAATTGATCTTTGGCTTGTAATTCGTTGAGTTTACCCTTACGAAGCTCAACCATTGGTGAAACATATTGGTTGCGAATACTGTCCGGATCAATAACTTCTAGGTCAGCTGGTAGTTCAATACCGCGTGCTTTTGCAACGTCTTGTACAGCATCTGGTTTTGCTAGCAAAATACAATGCGCAATACCACGAGCCTGACAAATAGCCGCTGCTTCAATAGTTCGTGGCTCGTCGCCTTCAGGAAGCACAATTCGCTTTTTAGCTGCAATTGATTTTTGCACTAATTCATGACGGAATGCTGAAGGAGAAAGGCGTGGAGTTGCACCGTTATTACTGTGCTGTTTAAGCCATTCGACATCGATATGACTTGAAACAAAACGAGTCACTTGCTCGGCACGTTCGGTGTCATCGGTTGGAATTTCATTACCAAAATCGGATAAGCGCTGTGCTGTTTCCAGTGTGTTTAAACGGGTATGTAAAATTGGCAAACCTTGTTTAATGGCGCTTTGGCAAAACTCTAAAAGCTCAGGAGCAGGAGCTTCACGTTCGGTCAGTACCAAGCCTGCCAATGGAATACCGTTACTGGTTGCCAAGCTACCTGCAAGTAAAACGTCGGTACGTTCAGATGCACTAATAATCAACTCGCCAGCAATGAATTTATTCAGTTCATATTCAATGCTTGAGGCAATTAAACTTGAGTGCAAAATACGACGTGTTTTCGCTTCGCCTTGATGTACCCATTGGCCATCAATCACGTTCGCAATGTCTAAAGTTCTAGGTACACTTAAGGTATTACTAAATGGAACTAAACCAATAATGGGTAAATCGTTCGATCCAAAGTAACGATTATATTTTTGCAATTCTGTCGTGAATTTTGCGATGTCTTCGGTTGGACGTAGCGATGGGTCAAATGCGACAGGAATCTGAGCTGTTTCCTCAGATAACCCGCGTGTACGCATGAAGAGTACACCTGCTGTTCGGTTAGAAGTTGCACCACCAAATTGACGTAAGTGAGCTTCAACTTTCTCGGCTGTTTTACGTGGGTTTTGAATGTCAGCAGTGCTCACTAAAACCACTTCTGCATCGAGAGCTTGGGCAAGGCTGGCATTTAGCTCACTGGCAAAATGGTCTTGCCCATTTGGCAATAAGCCTTCAACAATAATCACATTATTGTCGGCTGCGATACTGCGATGAAGACTTACTGCTTCTTCAAGGAGTTCATCGACTTCACCTGACGCAATGCGTTGGGTTAATTTTTCATGAGAAATGGATTGAACAGTTTTACCTTGAAATAAATGACCAAATAATGATGTAGTTCGGTCTAAAGTTTCTTGATCTACCTGAGAAAACGGTTTTAAAAAGCCTGCTTTAATCCCATTACAATCAAGTGCATAAATCATACCTAAGCAGGCAGAGGTTAAACCAACCCCTTCACCTGTAGGAATTAATAAAATTGTATTCATATAAACCTATAAATAAATGAATAACGTTCTTTGACTTCTGTAATTAAACAAGGCTAACTTCAGGAGATGTGTTTTGTGAAACGTCTACAACCTGACGAGTTTCTTTAGCAATACGGCCTTCTTCATCGGTTGGAATGACCCAAATTTGTGGGCCTGTACCACTATCGATACGGCCTTCTGTACCACGTTTTAAATTGTTGTTCTGGTCTTTATCGAGCTGTAAACCAAAGTGAGGTAAATAAGCTAAAGTCTTTTCACGAATATAAGCTGAGTTCTCACCAATACCACCTGTGAAGATCAAGCCATCAATGCTCGGTAAACCACAGCTTAGTGCAGCAAGTGATTTTGCAAGGCGGTAGCTAAATACTTCAATTGCAAGACGCGCATCTTCATTGCCATTTTCAGAGGCTTCAATCACTGTACGCATATCGTTAGAAAGTTGTGATAAGCCAAGTAAGCCACTTTCGTTATTCAAAACTTTATCGATTTTCGCCAAGTCCCAACCAAGGTTTTTTGCAAGGAAACTATGTAAGCTTGGGTCGACATCACCACTACGGGTACCCATTACAACACCTTCAAGCGGAGTAAGCCCCATAGAAGTATCAACACTTTGTCCGTTCCATACTGCACAAGTCGAACTACCATTGCCCAAATGCGCTGTTAACCAACCACCTTTTTGGAAATTACCAGCCAGTTCACTGCCTCGGTCAGACACATAAGCATGGCTTGTGCCGTGAAAGCCATAACGGCGGACGTTATGGTCTGTATATAAAAATTTAGGGATTGCATAACGGTATGCATGCGCAGGCATGGTTTGGTGGAATGCAGTGTCAAATACAGCAACTTGAGGTAATTCAGGAAATAGGCGCATCGTTGCTTCAATCCCGATTAAGTGGGCTGGGTTATGAAGCGGTGCAAGAGGAGTAGCTGCACGAATACGTTCTATAATTTCAGGAGTAAGTAATTCAGCTTTGGTGAGGCTTCCACCATGTACGACACGGTGACCGATTGCTTGAGGTTTATAGTTTGCAAGACGTGCAAGTAAAGTTTCTAAAGCTTTGGCGTGGTCAGCATAGGGAATTGAGAGCTCTAGTGGTTCTCCACCGACTGTAATTCCTTTAATACGAGCATCAGCCGCCCCTAAGTTTTCTGCTAAACCATAAATACGATCTTCACGACGGTCTGAAACCAGCGCGTATTTAATAGATGAAGAACCGCAATTAATAACTAATACTGATGTAGCCACGTTGAAATACCCAAGTCCTGATTTAAAAATAGTTTTCCTAACTTCCTGATCAAAAGCATTAATTGCAACATGCATTTAGAGCAGGTTGTGATGTTTTAACATGTGTTGTTTTTCTGTCCAAGATAGACTTTAGCCCATTAGACTTAAGCACTATCGACCATCAAATTTTTTATAACTAGTATTCGTTGAGTATAAAGCTTAACCACTGTATTTATTGTTTTTTTGTAGAAGAATTAAACAGTTTTTTGTATGTATTTATGAAAAGTAAATTTTGAATTAAAGTAATTTTCAACTATTTGGTATAAATTTTTTAAGAAAAAAGAAGTGCTGTCATTTTAATCAAACTAGAGGGGAGTATTACAAATAATATACGTAATTGAAATTAAGTTTTAATAGTTTATATATAGGATAAAAAGGATAAATTATAAACATTTTTAATATTAAACTAAGTATAAAAAAGTCAGTGCTTATCCATTTATAAAGATATTTTATTGCTTTGATATTATGAGAAATTTCTCATAGTTATTAATGTTTAATTTACCCGTAAATATAGTCAAAAATAAAATCATTTCCTTGTTTAAAACTTAAACATTATTTGTCTTTAATGCTAAGGCCTAGAGTATTGCTCGGAGTTATAAGGGCTTGCATGTCGCTTTTTGCCTTAATAATATTATTCATCCCTCTGCCAAATGATCGTTAAATATATCATTTGGTCTATTTTGTTTTTCCGGCTTATCCGGTTGTACAGGAGCGTCCAGCATGGACTTGCCGAACCCAATATTGGCAAAAGTTACCGAGCGTGTAATCGCGCGTAGCCAAAAAACTCGTTCTGCATATTTACAACGCATTGAACATGCCCAAGGTAAATTTCCTGCTCGTGGTGCACTCTCATGTGCCAATCTCGCGCATGGTTTTGCCAGCATGGAAGATAATGAAAAATTAATTATTAAAGTTGGACGTGAACCAAATATTGGCATTGTGTCTTCATATAATGAAATGCTTTCAGCACATGCCCCTTATAAAACCTTCCCAGACATTATAAAAACAGCTGCCCGTGAAAATGGTGGTGTTGCTCAGTTTGCAGGTGGTGTGCCGGCAATGTGTGATGGCATTACTCAAGGTAATGCCGGTATGGAATTGTCATTGTTTTCACGTGAAACAATTGCGATGAGTACAGCAATTGCACTTTCTCATAATATGTTTGATGCCGCATTGTGTCTCGGGGTATGCGATAAAATTGTGCCGGGCTTACTGATTGGTGCCTTACAGTTTGGTTATCTACCGACTATTTTTGTGCCTGCGGGTCCAATGAGTAGTGGTTTATCAAATGATGATAAAGCCAGAATCCGTCAACAATTCGCGACTGGTCAAGTGGGCCGTGATGCCTTACTTGAAGCTGAATCGGCTGCTTATCATGGTCAGGGCACATGTACCTTTTACGGTACAGCGAATAGTAACCAAATGCTGATGGAAGTGATGGGTTTACATTTGCCAAGTGCTGCATTTGTTCATCCTCACACACCACTACGTGACGCTCTTACTGCCGAAGCTGCTAAACGTGTGCTTGACCTAACTGCTGAGCGAGGCAACTACACACCGATTGGTCATGTTGTCGATGAAAAAGCCATTATCAATGGCATTGTGGCGTTACTCGCAACTGGTGGTTCAACCAATCACACATTGCATCTGATTGCGATTGCACGCGCGGCTGGCATCTTAATTGACTGGGATGACTTTGATGAGTTGTCTGCTGTTGTTCCATTGCTCGCAAAAATCTATCCAAATGGTAAGGCTGATGTAAACCATTTCCAAGCAGCGGGTGGGGTTGCTTTCCTAATTCGTAACTTACTTGAGGCAGGGTTACTCCATAACGATGTAACGACAGTCGCTGGTAAAGGTTTACAGCACTACACCAAAGAACCGAAATTGATTGAAGGTAAGCTCACTTGGGTTGACGGTGTGGTTCAGAGCCTCGATGACAAAGTACTCCGTAGCATTGATGCGCCGTTTCAGCCAGATGGTGGCTTGCGCTTAATGCAAGGTCGCCTTGGTCGTGGTGTTATCAAGATTTCTGCGGTTGCGCCAGAGCACCGTAAAGTTAGAGCTCCGGCAATTGTGTTTGACTCTCAAGAAGCAGTACAAGCAGCGTTTGATCGTGGCGAATTACACCGAGACTTTATTGCAGTTGTTCGTTTCCAAGGTGCTCGTGCCAATGGTATGCCTGAGTTACATCGTTTAACGCCTGTTCTGGGTGTTTTACAAGACCAAGGTTTCCACGTTGCTTTAGTCACGGATGGTCGTATGTCTGGTGCTTCAGGCAAAGTTCCTGCGGTGATTCATTTATCTCCAGAAGCCTTACTAAATGGGCCGATTGCTAAAGTTCAAACCGGAGATATGTTGGTGATTGATGCTGAGGCTGGTGTACTCGATATTGAGTTAGATGAACAAACTTGGCAGTCACGCCCTGTTGCACAACCAGAACATCAGGCAGAAAATGAAGTCGGCTTTGGCCGTGAATTATTTGGTGTATTCCGTGCAGCAGCAGCGCCTGCTGAACATGGGGCATCTGTGTTTGGTTCACTTGTTGGTGAAGAGCCACAAGCGCATATTTGAGACAAAGGAATTACAAAGTAATGAGCAAGATTGAAGATGTGGTCAAATTAGGCCCAGTAATTCCAGTGTTGGCCTTTGACTCTGCCGAACAAGGTGAACATGTATCACGTGCGTTGCATGCTGGTGGTGTAAAAGTCCTTGAAATTACGTTGCGTACCGCTGCGGGTCTTGCTGCTATTGAGCGAGCATCTCAGTTGGCAGACGACATTGTGGTGGGGGTGGGAACAATTACCAAGCCTGAGCATTGTGCTCAAGCTAAGAAAGCAGGCGCTAAGTTTGGTGTATCTCCTGGTTTGACCAAAGACTTACATTTGGCTGCGCAAGATGCTGGCTTACCTTTATTACCAGGAGTCATGACACCAAGTGATCTGATTCAGGCGATTGGGCTTGGCTATGACATTGTGAAGTTTTTCCCAGCTCAGCAAGCAGGTGGGGTCGAGATGCTAAAAGCATTTTATGGTCCATTTCCAAACTTACGTTTTTGCCCGACTGGTGGAATTACAGCAGAGTCAGCACCAGAGTTCTTGAAGCAACCTAATGTCGTTTGTGTAGGTGGTTCATGGTTGACGCCTAAAGCTGTTGTTACTGCACAAGACTGGGCTGAAATTACGCGTTTAGCTCAAATTGCGAGTCAGTTGAGAGCATTGTAAATGTAGTCAATATTTATAAAAAATGAAGTGCATTCTATGTGCTTTAAAGGCTGTATTGATGTGACCAGTTTGTGCTGGTCACACCTAAATATAAAAAATTAATGTCTTAACAGTAGGAATTACTGTGGTTGAAGACTTTTGTTTAGGTAGTGTGCCTAAATAATAATTCCAAGGAGAAGTGTCCCATGGAGACGGTTCAGGGTGGCATGTTGCTGATCTACACTGTAATCGCGATTATTGCATTGGTTGTTATGATCGCGAAGTTCAGAATTTATCCCTTTTTAGTTCTTATCATTGTTTCACTCGGTTTAGCTTTAGCTGTTGGCATGCCAATGGGCGATATTGTTAAGTCATATGAAGCTGGTACTGGTAAAACCTTGGGCCACCTTGCGATTGTAATCGCACTCGGAACGATGCTCGGCAAAATGATGGCCGAGTCGGGTGGTGCTGAACGAATAGCAATTACTTTAATTAAATGGTTTGGTGAGAAAAATATTCACTGGGCCATGATGTTTATTGCTCTTATTGTTGGTCTTCCCGTATTTTTCGAAGTCGGTTTTGTTCTACTTATTCCAATTGCGTTCAACATTGCTAAACGGACAGGCAAGTCCTTATTAGTTGTTGGTTTGCCGATGGTTGCTGGTTTGTCGGTTGTACATGGTTTAATTCCGCCACATCCAGCAGCTTTGCTGGCAGTGCAGGCATATCATGCTGATATTGGTAAAACGATTGCTTACAGTTTAATAGTCGGTGTTCCAACAGCTATTGTGGCTGGGCCTTTGTATGCACTCTGGATTAATAAATACGTCAAACTGTCTGAAAATAACCCGTTAGCAAAGCAGTTTGTTGATGCGGATACGACTAAGACTCGTGAGCTACCAAGCTTTGGGATTACCTTATTTACGATTATGTTGCCTGTTGTACTCATGTTAATCGGAAGTTGGGCTGATCTGTTCTTTGCACCAAAAACTTTCGCAAATGATGTACTACGTTTCATTGGTACTTCTGATATCGCATTGCTTATTGCTGTACTGGTCAGTTTTATTACCTTTGGTACGATGCAGGGCTTTAACCGTGAACAAATTGAAAAATTCTGTGGCGGGTGTTTAGCTTCTATTGCCGGGATTATGTTGATTGTAGGTGCAGGTGGTGGTTTTGGTGGCATTTTACGTGACACCGGTATTTCTGATGAGATTGTATCTACAGCTTTGAAGGCAAATTTATCGCCGTTATTGTTGGGCTGGTTTGTTGCAGCATTAATCCGTTTGGCTACGGGTTCTGCAACGGTTGCTATGGCTACCGCTTGTAGCATTGTTGCCCCAATTGCAGCTACAGCTGGTGTTGCTGTTAGACCAGAACTTTTAGTCCTTGCGACGGGTTCAGGTTCATTGGTGTTCTCACATGTAAATGATGCAGGATTTTGGTTAATCAAAGAATATTTTGGTATGACAGTAGGGCAGACACTCAAAACTTGGTCGGTATTAGAAACGATCATTTCGGTGTTGGGTTTATCTTTCACGCTACTGCTTAGCACTATTTTATAATTAAAGGTGAGTAATCCATGATTGTGATTGCAATGGGTGTCTGTGGAACAGGTAAAACCCTAATCGGTGAGTTGTTATCAGAGCGTTTGGCTTGTGAGTTCCTCGATGGCGATACGCTTCATTCGGCTGCAAATAAAAGCAAAATGAGCCAAGGTATTCCTTTAACTGATGAAGACCGTTTGCCGTGGTTACAAGCCATTCGTCAGGCGATTGAAACCAAACAAAGAGATGGTGAAACGGCTGTATTTACATGCTCATCTTTAAAGCGGATGTATCGCGATATTTTAAGAGGGCAGGACCAGAATATTAAGTTTATATACTTAAAAGGTTCTTATGAGCTGTTGCAGCAACGTCTTGCTGAGCGAGCAGGCCATTTCTTTGACCCATCATTGTTACAAACTCAGCTAGATACATTAGAGGAACCTGATGTGAATGAAGCAATTGCTATTGATATTGCGCTCACACCAGAACAGATCATTGAACAAGTCATCCAGAAGCTAGGGGTGACTGATAGTGTGTGTCGAGGATAACCTCATTTAAAACTCACATCTTGATGGCTCTATAGCCTGAGGCCCAAGCAAGGTGAATACCGGTAACAGTACTGGTATTCACACAAACTAGACCTGTTCATAACGGGCTAGGTTTAAATTTATAAATAATTGGAGATAAGAATAATGAGCCATTCAAATAATTTACAACATAAATTTCCCCCAGTAGATAGTATTCCTGACAGCGTACGTCTGCCATCTCAGATTCATCAGCGTATCTCGTTAGTGGATGGTGAGTTGAAGTTATGGGCTGGTTCAACCAAGAAGACATTCTCTCCAATCTGGATTCAGCAGCCTGACGGTAGCTTGCAGCAAGTTGAGCTTGGTAGTTATCCAGTCATGGGTGAGAAAGAAAGTGACGAAGCGTTGGAAGCGGCAGTACGCGCCTACAATAATGGTCGTGGTGAATGGCCAATGATGAAAGTGGGTGAGCGCATCGCTTGTATGCAGAATTTCATTCAGCGTATGGTGGAACAGCGAGACCTCATTGTTAAACTGATCATGTGGGAAATTGGCAAGAGCTTGGCGGACTCTGAAAAAGAGTTCGACCGTACTGTCACCTATATGCGTCAAACGATTGATGCCCTGAAAGATCTGGATAATGCCAACTCCCGCTTTGTGATTGCTGAAGGTACGATTGGTCAAATCCGTCGTACTCCATTAGGTGTCGTGTTATGTATGGGACCATACAACTACCCGCTGAACGAAACCTTTGCTACCTTGATTCCGGCTATGCTGATGGGTAATACCATCATTTTTAAACCGCCTCAATTTGGGACCTTGCTGTTTGAACCGTTGTTGGAAGCATTTCGTGATTCATTTCCAAAAGGTGTGATCAATACCATTTATGCGCCAGGTTCATTGGTGGTGCCACATCTGTTGGCATCTGGAAAAATTAATGTATTGGCATTGATTGGTTCTAGTAAAGTGGCCGATCACTTGAAAAAACAACATCCTAAATCTCACCGTCTGCGTGCGATTCTAGGATTAGATGCAAAGAACGCAGCCATTATTCTGCCAGATGCTGATTTGGATTTAACAGTGAAAGAGTGCCTGTTAGGAGCATTGTCGTTTAATGGTCAGCGTTGTACTGCGCTCAAAATGCTGATGGTACATCGGTCAATAGCTGACGAATTTGTTAAGCGTTTAACGGCTGAACTGGCTAAACTAAAAGTGGGGATGCCTTGGGAAAAGGGTGTATTTATTACTCCGTTGCCAGGTATGCACCGTACAACCTATATGACTGAAGTCATTGAAGATGCCGTGGCAAAAGGAGCTAAAGTCGTTAATCCGGAAGGTGGCGAATTCTGCAAAACCATGTTCTATCCAGCCGTAGTTTATCCTGTGACAGAGGGTATGAGACTGTATCGCGAAGAACAGTTTGGTCCAGTGGTGCCTGTCTCTGTTTATG
The DNA here is from genome assembly GCF_044538765.1 of Acinetobacter sp. ABJ-A23_2. NCBI lineage: Bacteria > Pseudomonadati > Pseudomonadota > Gammaproteobacteria > Moraxellales > Moraxellaceae > Acinetobacter > Acinetobacter sp. ABJ-A23_2. Next base: position 61,994 of record NZ_JBIUCP010000002.1, on the reverse strand, counting down.
ATGACATTGAAACTGTGCTGGAATATGTTACGACTTCGGATCATGGTCAGCAGGTGAGTATTTTTGGTAGCGATCCTGAGCAAATTGGTCATTTAGTCGATACACTTGTACATCAAGTTTGTCGTGTAAATATCAACTGTCAGTGTCAACGTGGTCCAGATGTATTCCCATTCGGTGGCCGTAAAGATTCTGCGGAAGGTACACTGTCTGTGCATGATGCGTTACGTGCTTTCTCTATCCGCGCTATGATTGCGGCTAAACAGACCGATGATAGCAAAGGCATGCTGGCCTCTATGGTGTCTGAGCACTATTCTAAATTTGTGAATACCGACTTTATTTTCTAATGAACATATGATTAAAAAAACCAGCCTTTGGGCTGGTTTTTTATTGGAGCTAACAAAATAAAACGCCTGATATTGATCAGGCATTTTATTTAAATAAGAGAGGACTTATTGACGAATTTGACCGTCACCTAACACAATCCATTTTTGAGAAGTTAAGCCTTCTAAACCAACTGGACCACGTGCATGAATTTTATCTGTTGAGATACCAATTTCAGCACCTAAGCCATATTCAAAGCCATCAGCGAAACGAGTTGAAGCATTAATCACGACTGAACTCGAATCTACACGAGCCAAGAACTGACGAGCCAAAGTATAGTTTTCAGTCACAATGGCATCGGTGTGATGTGAACCATACTTATTGATATGGTCAATTGCTTCATCAATACCACTAACCACTTTAACAGCAAGAATTGGTCCTAAATATTCGGTATACCAATCTTCTTCTGTCGCAGGTTTTACAGAAGCGCCTAAAATACGACGTGTTTCTGGACAGCCACGGAGTTCGACTTGTTTTTCAGCATAAAGTTCAGCAATACGTGGTAAGAAAACGTCTGCAATTTTTTCATCAACAAGCAGTGTTTCCATCGCATTACAAACACCGTAACGATGTGTTTTGGCATTCAATGTAATTGGTAATGCTTTTTGTAAGTCGGCTTGAGCTTCTACAAACACATGACAGTTACCATCAAGATGCTTAATGACAGGAATGCGAGCTTCATTGGTTACACGTTCAATTAGGCTCTTGCCACCACGTGGAACAATGACATCTACATACTCAGCCATGGTAATGAGGTGACCAACCGCTGCACGGTCAGAGGTTTCAATCACTTGTACTGAATGCTCAGGTAAACCAGCAACTTTTAAACCATGTTTAATCGCTTCAGCAATGGCTTTATTTGACTCAAGTGCTTCTGAACCACCACGTAAAATAATGGCATTGCCCGATTTAATTGCTAAAGATGCAGCTTCAAGTGTTACGTTTGGACGTGATTCGTAAATCATACCAACGACACCCAAAGGCACACGCATTTTTCCAATTTGAATACCTGTGGGGCGATATGCAAGATCCGTAATTTCCCCAATTGGATCGACAAGCGCGATCACATCTTTTAAACCTTGCAACATCCCTTTAAAGCGTGCGGGCGTAAGCTCAAGACGATCAAGTAAGGCACTATCAAGCTTGTTGTTACGGCCTTTTTCCATGTCGATTTGATTCGCCGCCAAGATTGCTGCCTGATTATTTTCTAAAGCAGTATAAATAGCAGAGAGTGCATGATTTTTAAGCGAAGTTGAAGCACTTGTTAAAACGCGTGAAGCCTCACGTGCTTGTTGCCCAACTTTTTGCATGTATTGTTCAATTGAATCTTGCATAGCAGTTTTTAATCATTTACCAATGACTACGATAGTAGCAGTCAAATGCGGAACAATGAATGGCTTTTTTTCAAAAATGTGACCGCTATAAAAAAACATTTAAATATTTTGAAAACTATTAGCGGCTTAAACAAGATGAGCGGTCATTTCAGCGATTGCGTATATTTCAGACAATTGTTTAGAATGGACTTGTGCAATACAAACTAATACAAATTTTAAAGATTTGTGCATAAAAGATTACATGTTCAAGAAGGAACTCTTGCAGCATAAAAAAATTACAGCAAGGAGGAAGCAAGGATATGAATTCCATTATTCAAATGGATTCGGAGATAAACCAAGCTTATGCCGGTTTTGGGTTTTTCGATATCTACCATAGAGATAGTTTTAAACAACCAGCTCGTACCACATGGATTGACGGCTGGAAAATTGAATACATGGCGATTGCAGACCCAAAAACCATTCACAAAACACCGATTGTGATTGTTGGTGGTGCTTTTCAAAATTTTAACTCTTATAAATATTGTGTTGAGCAACTGTTTGAAAGTGGTCCAGTCATTCTAATTGACTTGCCATCTATGGGTGCAAATCAACAAATTACCAATCGGGATACTGGAATTTCTGCTGGAACATTAGAACTACCTGATTTATCAGAAATGTTAGGTCGCTGGTTAGATATTGTCGGAATTCAAAAAGTTTCTGTAATGGGAATGTCGTTGGGTTCAGTCGTTGCTTCTTGTTTTGCCTATCACCGTCCAGATTTGATGGATCGCATGATTTTGATGGGTGTTATGCAAAAGACCCGTAAAAGCTGGCGAATGATTTTGGAAGAATCGCTCAAACTCATGCAAGAAAACCGTATGGAAGAGTTTGGGCAAGCGGTAATTTTATATTTGGTCAATCATGCCAAGTTAGATAAAACCCGTATGTCACCTACAGCTAAAAAATTATTTTTTAGGCAAATGGCTGAGTTTACGGGTACCGAGCGTGAACGTTATGACATTAACTGTAATCGACTTTTGCGTTTAACAGATGTGCCGATTCCAAAGTGTAAAACACTGGTTGCAGCAGGGCAGTATGACAGTTTTACTCTGCCTCATGAAAATGCCAATTTTGCTTTGCAATGTCCAGATATGGAATTTGCTCTGATTGCGAATGCTGATCATGTACCACAGCTCCAGCGTCGTAAAGAAACCATGAGTTTGTTTACTTCATTCTTAAAAGGTGAATCTATCCAAAATTTGGATGGCATTATTCCTATGACACGTGAACAAATGCAAAACATGGAGCGCCGTGGTGAAGAGCGGATTTCAGTTCTTCAACCTAAAACGAAACTGAGCCACCGTGAATGTAAAACGGAAGTGTCAGTGACGATTGTTGACGTGACTTTCTTTGGGATGTACTTGAAGTTAGATGATGTGACACAGCTCGACTTTGTAAATGAACACCCACGGGATCTGGCTCTGCATCTAGAAGATGAGGAAGGCACTTTCTCGATTGAATGTTTAATCTTTGAAGCTACTGAACAAGGAATCCGTGCTTTATTTAAACATGGCAGTTTTGAGCTTGCTGATCGTTTAAGTCGTTTTATTGTCCGTCAAAAACAAACTGCTTAATTAGGTTTTTATAAATGGAAGCTTGTTTATTTCGAGCTTCCATTTTTTATATTTATTATTTTGTTTGGGCGTGAATGGTCCAAACTAAGTCGCCTAAATGTTCTTCACCTCTCTCTTTAGAAACTTGTCCAAAGAATATTTGTGGTTGTTCAACACTTACCTGACTAAATCCTGCATCTTTAAAAAAGTCTTTCACCTCAAGTGGCGTTTTAAAATGAAAACTAAAAGAGCTGCGAGACATGAGTTTAAGTAATTTACTGCTGTTCCAGATAATACTGGCGAGTTTGTTTTTAACAGGTTCAGGGTAAAGGTCGGTTAAGTAATGGAGCTTTTTAAAAGAAGTCCCATAGTGAGCAATTGACTGGATCAGTTGTTTTAATAAATCTTTGTCAAAATAGTTAATCAAACCTTCACTGATCACAACTAGTGAACGGTTCGGGTCAAACACTTCAAATGCTTGAGCAAAGGCTTCGGTAAATAAATCGACTGATAAAATCTCAGGTGCATTTTTTTCAATTTGTTGTAGGGCATTTTGTTTGGTTTGTGCCATATCGGGTAAATCAAGTTCTCGATAGGTAATAGAAGGGTAATGCTGCCTAAACCACCAGCCACGTGGTGATAAACCACAGGCAATTTCAAGCACCTGTAAATCAGAGTTTTCTTGAATTAACTTCTCTAAATTATGATCAAGCATGGTATGGCGCTGTTTAAGCGTCGTGCGCATGCTGCCACCCACATATTTCTCTGCCCAAGACTCTAATGGGTGAACTAAATATGCCAGTGATTTGCCTTTACTGGTAGCAAGTGCTTCGTGTGAGATCCCCATTTGATACCAGATATAACCCGTATAGTGTGCTGTAAAAGAGATGTGGCGGTGTTTTGAAAGGTGTTGTGTCATTCGTCCTGAACTCGATTTATTGTTTTTGTGTGATCTTCATTATTAATAACAATGAAGAGGTTCTAATGCATTGATGGTGAATGAACCTGCATGATGGAGTCCTGTCAATTAGGTTGGCATTCTGGGATGAACTTTCAGTTGGAGTTACTTTTCTTTCGGGAAAAGTAACCAAAACCATTGTCATACGCAAAACCTGTTCACTTTCTGCATCTATCAAATATATTGAAGCAATCAATATCCTTCAGCAGATGAGCAGGTTGCGTATGACTTAACCGCGTATCAGATAGTGAATAGGTTTTTGTAGCCAATTAAAATTTTTACTAACTTAAATCGAATTCTTAAACTCTTCAATGGCTGTTTTGACAGCTTGCCAGTCATTTCCAAGCGATAAAGTTTCACCAACTTGGATTTGTGGAATTTGACCACGCATGCGTTCAAGGCGTTCTTGGTTTGGTAGCTCTAAGTTTGCAATACCTTCAAGTGCTGTACATGCTGCACTACGGTCATTACATACTAGCCCCATATCACAACCAGCTGCCAGAGCGGCCTGAATACGTGCATCTGCGCCACCTGCTACACATGCAGCCTGCATGCTTAAGTCATCAGAGAAAAGTACGCCATTAAAATTCAAACGTTTGCGTAGAACTTCTTGAATCCAGAAAGGTGAGAAACCTGCCGGATTTGGGTCAACCTGATCATAAATCACATGTGCAGGCATGAGCGCATCAAGCTCAGGCATAAGCTTAATGAAGCTTTGCATGTCATGGTTATAAATCTCGTCATAGCTACGGCTGTCGATTGCAGCTGCGACATGAGAGTCGGCTTTTACCGAACCGTGGCCTGGGAAGTGTTTACCGGTATTTGCCATACCAGCTTTTTTCATACCGCGCATAAATGCACCAGCAAGCGGGGCAATATCCTCAATGTTTTTAGAGAAGCCACGGTCACCAATGACATCACTAATGGCATTAAGGTCTAAAACTGGTGCAAAACTAAAATCGATCCCCACAGCCAAGACTTCAGTTGCCATTAACCAACCACACTGTTCAGCCAGTTCAAGCGCCTTTTGTGGTTGGGTGATATAGAGTTCGCCAAAGCGGCCCATCGCTGGCAATAGCGTAAAGCCAGATTTTAAACGTTGAACTCGACCACCTTCCTGATCGACAGCAATCAAAATATCTGGGCGAACTTGGCGCATATGGTCGGTTAAAGCACGGACTTGTTGTGGTGATTCAATATTTCGTGCAAATAAAATCATGCCACCGACTTGCGGAGCTTGTAATAGTTCAATATCTTCTTTAGTAAGTTCTGTGCCGGCAATGTCCAGCATCAACGCGCCAATCATATTGGTTCCATTTGAATTTTGATTGAAAAACAATAAGCGAATTTTGCAATGATTTGCTACATTTTGTCAGTACAGAATATGATAAAACTACACGGTATAAACAATTTAGTTGGTTAAGATGTTGAATCTGCTTAGTTCATATCGAAAACAGAGCGTGTAAGATACGAACACCCAAGGAAGTATTAAGAATTTATGAAACTTCAAACTATAGCTTGTGCAGTAGCAATCGCGACTGGCGGTTTATTCTTCTCTCATACGATGAACGAAGCAAGAGCAGCAACCAATACAGCTGCTGTTTCTCAATCGATCCAGCCAACGCAAGAGCAGGCCTTGGTGGCTCGTCAACTGGCAACTTTAGTTGATCGCCAACATTATTTAAATATGCGTCTGGATGCGAATACATCTAACCGTATTCTTGATATGTATTTAGACAGTCTTGATCCAGACCATTCATTATTTTTAGACGCTGAAGTTCAAAATTATAAAAAACTCTATGGTTCAAATTTTGGTGCTTCATTAAAAGCGGGAAACTTAACTGGACCGTTTGCAATTCACCAGCAATATCGTGAACGCTTAAAACAATTTTACGAGTTCATGTTGGCTGAGTTGAAACAACAACAGAACTTAAAGCAACCAAATAGCTATATAGAAGTAGATCGCGAAAAAGCGCCGTATTTTAAAACAACGGCTGAGCAGCAAAATCACTGGCGTAAGATGCTGGTTTCACAGTTAATTAATTTAACGATTAGTCGTGAAGAAGAGCAGGCAAAACAAAAGGCACTTAAAGAAAACCCGTCACTTGCTGATGGTCAAGACTTAAAAGGTCCGGAAGATTTAACGCCAGCTCAGACTTTGACTAAGCGTTATACACGTCAGCTTGAAAGAATTAGTCGTGTAAAAAGCGATGATGTTTTAGATAAAACATTAAATGCAATGTTAGCGACTTATGATCCACACAGTAACTATTATCCACCAATTGATGCGATTGAATTGAATCGCCAAACCACTTTGCAGCTTGAAGGGATTGGTGTTTCGATTCGTCCAGAGCGTGGCAATGAAGATTACACCAAGATTGAAACCATTGTAGAAGGTGGTCCTGCAAGTAAGTCTGGTCAAGTGAAATCGGGAGATCGAATCGTTGGAGTCGCTCAAGAGGGCGGCAAAATGATCGATGTGGTTGGTTGGACAAGTTCGGAAATTGTTGGGCTTATTCGTGGTAAACGTGGCACTAAAGTCACGCTAAAACTTCTTGGTGCTGGTGCATCAATGAGTCAGGCACGTAATGTGACTTTAGTACGTGATGTTATTCAAGAAGAAGATGCAGGTGTTCGCTCACGTACAGTTGAAGTGACACGCGATGGTAAAAAGCATGTATTAGGTGTGATTGAAATTCCATCGTTCTATTTTGACTATCGTTCACGTCGCGCTGGTCAGCAATATCGTTCAGTTTCCGAAGATACTGCAAATGCTTTTGAGGCATTAAAAGCGAAGAAAGTAGAAGGTATTATTATTGACTTGCGTAATGACCCGGGCGGTTCATTAGAAGAAGTTGCACGTATGCTTGGGCAAGTGATTAAGTCAGGTCCAGTTGTGCAAATTCGTGATGGCAACGGCAATGTTAGTGTATTTGAAGACAACGATGGCGGTCAGCAAATCTATACAGGTCCACTCGCTGTATTGGTGAACTTGGCATCTGCTTCAGCAAGTGAGATTTACTCTGCGGCAATTCAAGACTATGAACGTGGCATTATCATTGGTAGTACAACTACAGGTAAAGGTACAGCTCAGGTCCAACTTGATACTTTGGCATACGGCCAAGCGACCTTAACTCAGCGTAAATTCTACCGTGTTACAGGTGGTAGTACGCAAAACAAAGGTGTAGTGCCAGATATTAAGCTTGTCGATATCTATAACGAAGAGTTTGGTGAGCGTAAATCGAAAAATGCATTGAAGTGGGATACCATTCCGACTGCACCATTTAAGCGTGAAGGTTCTGTTCAACCATATGTTGCGAAGTTGTCTCAATTCTCTGAACAACGTGTTGCTGCCGATCCTCAGTTTAAATATTTAAATAAACGTACGGCAATCGCGAAGGTTACGAGTGACCAGAAACAGGTTGTGCTTGATATTGATAAGCGCCGTGCAGAGCTTTTGAGTTTAGAAAAGCAAACTTTAGATGCTGAAAATGAACGTCGTGCAGCAACAGGTCAAAAACCTTTTGCAAACTGGGAAAGCTACCAAGCTTCATTAGATGCGTTAGCTGAATCTCGTGCCAAAATGAAAGCTAACCAACGTCCTGCGTTGCCAGAAGAAGAAACATTTGTGAATGAAGCGGCAAATGTACTTATGGACTATGCAAAATTGCAAAACCGTTAAGTTCTTTTGTCTGTTTTACGAAAAAGCACGCTGTTCTCAGTGTGCTTTTTTAATTTTTTATGTCAGTAAACTGTCACGCATTTATCATCAAAATGTCAAAAAAACTGCTTAATCTTTAAGCATGAAAATAAATACATTGATGGATGGCGCTATGCAAGGCTCATACGCGACAGCACTATTAAAACAACAGCAACTCCCTGAAAGCTTCCAATTCTATTTTAAACAAAAACAGCAGTTGTCTAATACTCAGGAATTGCACCAACTCCACGGGTTGGTTCGACCTCGTTTAAAAATTGCAATTGTGACAGAGACATGGCCACCAGAAATTAATGGCGTAGCACTCTCACTATTACAGTTATGTCAAGGTTTGCAAAAACAAGGGCATAAAATTCTACTGGTTCGACCTGAACAAAAAGCCAAGTGTTATGATTTTTTGCCAGAGCAAGAATGTCTGGTCATGTCACAAGCGATTCCGAAATATCCAACGCTGCAATTTGGCTGGCCTCAATATTTAAAAGTTTCAAAAGCTTTTGAAAAATTTATGCCAGATGTTGTGCACATTGTGACGGAAGGGCCGCTGGGCTTAACTGCTATGCAAGCTGCAAAAGCAAAAGACATTCCTGTTTCTAGTGGCTTTCATTCACCATTTCAAGATTTTAGTCGATTCTTTGATCTGGCTTTTTTAGTTAAGCCAATTCAAAAATATCTTTGCTGGTTTCATAACAACACGCAAGTGACCTGTGTTCCAAGTAAAGATACAGAAGAAGCTTTGCGTGGTTTTGGTATTACCTGCCCACTTATTGTGGTTGGACGAGGTGTCGATACTACGCGCTTTTCGCCAAAGCATCGCTCAGAAAGCCTACGCCAACAATGGGATGTCGATGCCGATACTCGTGTCATGCTGTATGTAGGACGTTTATCACCAGAAAAAGAAGTGCAATTGATTGTTGAAAGTTATGCAGCCATGCAAAACATGCAAAACATGCAGCAACATAAAACTAAACTGGTTGTGGTGGGAGATGGCCCGGATCTTGCTCGATTAAAAGCATTACCTGAAGCGAGAAATGTCATTTTCACAGGTAGTTTGCGTGGACAAGATTTGGCAGCTGCCTATGCAAGCGCAGATGTATTTGTATTTGCGAGTCAAGTTGAAACGTTTGGTAACGTAGTTTTAGAGGCAATGGCGAGCGGTTTGCCGGTTATCGCGTATGATTATGCATGTGCACATCAATATTTAGTCCATAACGTAAGTGGTTGGTTAAGTCCACTTGGGCAGAAAAACCATTTTATACAACAAATTTATCAACTCCCTTCAGTACAACAACTTAGAGAAATGGGCATACAAGCCTGTCATAAAGTACAGCAAAGCGGTTGGCAACTTCCGGTACAACAATTAGAACAGGCATTTTATCAGGTGGTGAAGGAATCCTCGGTGGACTTCACCTAAGTATCCTAAAATAGGAGAACGACCATGAAATTAAAGAATGCAAAAATAAAAATACTCGATCTTGATTTGAGAGGCTGTTTATATCTCAATCATTTTTCTCACTCACAACGTGTGGCTTTATTCTTCAAAATTATTAGCCGTGCGGGCGATGGGCCATTTTGGTACCTCATGCTGGCAATTGTATGGGGAATGCATGGTATTACCTACAGTTTGCAAATTATCTATTTGTTAATTGGCGGCTCGATTGGAACAGCAATTTATAAATTTCTAAAACATAAAACGACGCGTCCACGCCCATACCAAGTCCATCAAGTGATTGTGCTTGGTGAAAGACCACTTGATCACTTTAGTTTTCCATCTGGCCATACGTTACATGCAGTGATGGTGACAATTGTGTTGGGGTATATCCAACCTGTGTTATTAGCCGCTATGTTACCTTTCATGGTGCTTGTTGCGTTGTCTCGTATGGTACTGGGGCTTCACTACCCAAGTGATGTGATTGTGGGGGCACTTATTGGTGCAGCAGTGGCAAGTATCATTATATTTGTAGCGCCATTATTAAACATCGCTTTATAACGAACAGTAATTTTTATCAGCTTAAGCTATCGATTAGGTTTGTGGATTTGCTAAAGTACACAGTTCGTGATTTAGCAGATTAAACAGATAGGAGCCGCTATGGGCTTACGTTGGACAGATACGATTGATATTGCCATTGAATTGTCAGAAGCACATCCAGAAGTTGATCCGCAATGGATCCGTTTTACCGATTTACATGCATGGGTATGTGCATTACCAGACTTCAGTGATGACCCAAATAAATCAACCGAAGGATTGCTAGAAGGTATCCAAATGGCCTGGATAGACGAAGTTCGCTAAAAACAGTAGAAAAAATCGCAACTTTTACACATTCAAAGCTGATTATTGCCTATGACATCGGTATAATGCTGCAAATTTTTTAAAGTTTAAATCTTAAAATAAAGGAGCCACTCATGGCTATTGAACGTACTTTGTCTATCGTAAAGCCTGATGCTGTGTCTAAAAACCACATCGGTGAAATTTTTGCTCGTTTCGAAAAAGCGGGTTTAAAAATTGTTGCGACTAAAATGAAACACCTTTCTCAAGCTGATGCTGAAGGTTTCTATGCAGAGCACAAAGAACGCGGTTTCTTTGGTGACTTAGTTGCATTCATGACTTCTGGTCCAGTTGTAGTATCTGTTCTTGAAGGCGAAAACGCAGTTCTTGCTCACCGTGAAATTTTAGGTGCTACAAACCCTAAAGAAGCGGCTCCTGGTACTATCCGTGCTGATTTCGCTGTAAGCATCGACGAAAATGCTGCTCACGGTTCTGACTCAGTTGCTTCTGCAGAGCGTGAAATTGCTTACTTCTTTGCTGACAACGAGATCTGCCCACGCACTCGTTAATCGAAAGCATTCAAACCAGATAAGTGGTATACTACTTATCTGGTTTTTTTATTCTCTCAAGAGCATATTGTCTGATTCTTGAACAATATCTTCTGTTTTTGACATGGTTTAGGTAAATACACATGAGTTCTGCAGTGGTCGTTTCATCTGAAAATCTTGATGGACAGCAGCAATCTTCGTCCACGCCAGCATCGCCTGCTGCCGAAAAAGTGAATTTACTCGGCATGTCACGCGCGCAATTAGAAAAATTCTTCGAAGATATTGGTGAGAAAAAGTTTCGTGCCGGACAGGTTATGAAATGGGTTCATCAGTACTTTGTTACTGATTTTGCTGAAATGACCAATATTTCAGGAAAGTTGCGCGCAAAACTGGAACAGATTTGTGAGATTAAAGCTCCTGAGGTTGTTCACCGTCACTATTCAAAAGATGGCACACGTAAATGGGTGTTTCGTGTAGGTGAGGGCGCGGGTTCATTAGTTGAAACTGTATTAATTCCTGCCGAAGATAAAACAGGTTTGCGCAAAACTTTGTGTATTTCATCACAAGTAGGCTGCGCATTGGACTGCTCATTTTGTTCAACAGGTAAGCAAGGTTTCCAGCGTGATTTAACCCCAGATGAAATTATTGGGCAACTTTGGATGGCAAACTATTCTTATATGGAAGAAGTGCCTGTTGCTGAACGTGAGCGTTCAGTGACCAATGTCGTGATGATGGGTATGGGTGAGCCATTGCTCAACTATGACGCCGTATTAAGCTCAATGCACATTATGCTTGATGACTTTGCTTATGGCATGTCAAAACGTCGTGTGACTTTATCAACGTCAGGTGTTGTACCAAAAATTGACCAGCTTGCGAAAGATATTGATGTCGCTTTGGCAATTTCTTTACATGCGCCAAACGATGAACTACGTAACGAATTAGTGCCTATTAATAAAAAATATCCATTGGCTCAATTGATTGCAGCATGTCAGCGTTATATTGCCAAAGATGGTAATGAAAGTGCGCGTAAACATGTGACTATCGAATATGTCATGTTGGAAGGTGTGAATGACCAACCTGAACATGCACAGCAAATGATTAAATTATTAAAAAATTTACCAAGTAAAATTAACTTGATTCCGTTTAACCCGTTCCCGCACGCGCCATATGGTCGCTCAAGTCGAAATCGTATTATCTCGTTCCAAAAAACTTTGTCTGATGCCGGATTTGTGTGTACGATTCGTCAAACACGTGGTGATGATATTGACGCTGCATGTGGACAGTTAGTGGGTCAAGTAGCTGATAGAACCCGCCGTGCTGAACAGTGGCAGAAAAAAGTTACACAGCGTCAAGAGATTTTACGTACACAAGGATAAAGTTGAGGGAAGACTTTGAGTACTCCGAAGTTAAAGATCATGTTATGTATGGGGGTTGCAGTTGCATTTCTGGCAAGTGGTTGTCAGACTTCGCCAACACTAAAAAAGGACCCGGAAAAAGCGGTTAAGGTGCGTACGCAGCTTGCTGCAGAATACATTCGTTCTGGTGACTTGGATTCTGCAAAGCGTTCCCTTGATCAAGCCTTAAGTGTCGATAGCCGTGATGCAACGGCAAATATGATGATGGGTATTTTATTGCAACAAGAAGGCAGTAAACCCAATTTAGAAAAAGCAGAACATTATTTTAAACGTGCAATTTCTTCTGAGCCAGATAATGCTCAGGCACGTAATAATTATGGTACGTACTTGTACCAAATGGAGCGTTATAATGATGCAGTCGAGCAATTCCGTATTGCTGGTGCAACATTAGGTTATGATCAACGCTATCAAGCCTTAGAAAATCTTGGGCGGATTTATTTAAAATTGGGTGATATTGCGAGTGCTGAAAAAACATTCAAACAAGCACTCCTTGCTAACCGCGACTCTTACATTTCAATGTTAGAGTTAGCAGAAATTTTTTATTTGCAGCAGCAGATTCCGGCTGCTACACAAATGTATGAACAATATGTTCATACAGTGGGGCAGAAAAATCAGGGTGCGAGAGCACTTTGGATTGGTGTAAGAGTGGCTCGAGCCAATGCGGATAAAATGGGAATGCAAGTCTTAGTAAACCAGTTACGTGCCTTGTTCCCGGAAAGTCCAGAATATCAACGTTATTTGCAATTACAGTATAGTACTGAGGCCGTATGGAAATAAATCCTAATTCACAGCAGCCAACTGGCTCAAGCTTACCGACTTCTGCTTTAGGAAATATTCAACGTCCTGGTGAGTATTTACGTCAAATTCGAGTTGCTCAGAAAAAAGAATTAGAGCAAGTTTCTTCAGATTTAAATATGCCGGTTAAGACCTTGACCGCTTTAGAGCAAGATGACTATAAATCATTGCCGGAAGCGACTTTCATTAAGGGGTATTACCGTTCATATGCAAAATATTTAAATACGGACGCGACGGCAATTATTCAACGTTTCGATGAGATTTATGCAAATGATACTGGGCTGTTACCAAATCATGCCTTAAACAATTCGCCAATTAAAATCATGGGTAAATTACCGGGTTCTAATAGTGATCGTAACAGGAAGTTGTTAAAGCGTGCATTGCTTGCGATTTTGATTATTGTTGTCGTGTCATGGATTGTGGTGGGTGTTCAAAAATGGACTTCAAAGAAAGAAGATGCTGAGGCGCCAAAAGCAAATCAGTCTAATGTTGAAGTTTTACCTATGAAAGGAAATGCCTCTGCAACAGCGGGTGATCAATTGGTGTTAAACTTTAACCGTCCAACTTCTGTTCATATTGTAGATGCAACAGGGAAGGTTTTAGCTACGGGTCGTCAGGCATCGACTTTAACCTTAAATGGTGAGTCTCCATTCCAGATTCGTCTTGATGACGCAACAGCTGTGTCATTAAGTTTAAACCAAGAACAGATTTCATTGTCTCCATATACGGTAAACGGTAAAGCTGAATTCCGTTTATCCCGCTAATACCATGAGTTGAGCGATACAATGATAGAGAACCCAATTAAACGTCGACCAACACGTAAAATCCGTGTTGGTTCGGTCTATGTCGGCGGCGATGCACCTATTAGCGTGCAAAGTATGACAAATACCGAAACTTGCGATGTCGATGCAACAGTTGCTCAGATTGAACGTTGTGTTGATGCAGGTGCAGATATTATGCGAGTTTCAGTTCCTTCTATGGAAGCAGCTGAAGCCTTTGGTGCGATCCGCAAACGTGTTTCAGTTCCATTAGTGGCTGATATTCACTTTGACCATAGAATTGCCTTGGCAGTTGCAGACTATGGTGCAGACTGTTTGCGTATTAATCCAGGTAATATCGGTTCAGACCAGAAAGTTCGTGAAGTTGTTGCTGCTGCACGTCATCATGGCATTTCTATGCGTATTGGTGTGAATGCGGGTTCTCTAGAAAAAGACTTACAGAAAAAATATGGCGAGCCTACAGGGCAGGCGCTGCTTGAGTCGGCTTTACGTCATATTGATATTTTAGACCGTCTAGATTTCCATGAGTTTAAAGTCAGCGTAAAAGCATCAAATGTGTTTTTAACCATGGATGCTTATCGTTTGCTTTCACAACAAATTGATAATCCATTGCACTTGGGTGTAACCGAGGCTGGTATTTACCGTACAGGTACTGTGAAATCAGCGATTGCTCTTGGTGGGTTATTGATGGAAGGCATTGGCGATACCATGCGTATTTCGCTTGCTGCTGAACCAGAAGATGAAATCAAGATCGGTTTTGATATCTTAAAATCGCTTGGCCTACGTTCTAACGGGATTAACTTTATTGCGTGTCCAAGTTGTTCTCGCCAAGAATTTAACGTGATTCAGGTGATGCAAGCCTTAGAAGAGCGTTTAGAAGATATACGTACGCCAATGGATGTTTCGGTTATTGGTTGTAAGGTAAATGGCCCAGGTGAAGCAAAAGAAGCAGATATCGGGGTTGTTGGGGCAGCGCCTCGTTCATTGGTTTATCGTAATGGTGAGAAAAGCCATTTAATTGATACCAATCAATTGGTTGATGAAATCGAAACTATGGTTCGTCAACGTGTTCAAGAGCTTGAAGAAGCTAAATCTAAAGAAATTATTCGTAGTTCATCATGAGTTCAATTGTCGCAATCAAAGGTTTTAATGACGTTTTACCAACGCAAACAGCAGCGTGGAGACGTCTCGAGCAGCATTTAGCATCGTTAATGGATGCTTATGGTTACCAACAAATTCGTTTGCCGATCGTTGAACAAACGGGACTGTTTAAACGTGCTATTGGTGATGCAACTGATATCGTTGAAAAAGAAATGTATACATTCTTCGATAAAGGGAACCCACCTGAATCATTAACTTTGCGTCCAGAAGGGACTGCGGGTTGTGTACGCGCGTTGGTTGAACATAACTTGTTGCGTGGCGCTACACCACGTGTGTGGTATATGGGACCTATGTTCCGTTATGAAAAACCACAAAAAGGACGTTACCGCCAGTTCCATCAGTTCGGTGTAGAAACTTTTGGTGTCGCGACTCCTGATATCGATGCAGAATTGATTCTTTTGACAGCTCGTTTGTGGAAACGTATGGGCGTTGCCCAAATGGTTCAGCTTGAGTTGAATACTTTAGGTGAAACAGATGAGCGTACAGAATACCGTAATGCTTTAGTTACGTTCTTAAATGAACATAAAGATGCTTTGGATGAAGATTCACAGCGTCGTTTAACGACAAATCCATTACGTATTTTAGATTCTAAAATTGAATCGACCCAGAAAATTTTGGAAAATGCGCCGAAATTACATGACTTCTTAAAAGAAGACAGTCTAAGCCACTTCCAACAATTACAAGACTATTTGACTGCTGCAGGCGTTAAATTTGTAATTAATCAAAAATTGGTACGTGGTCTAGATTACTACAATAAAACTGTTTTTGAGTGGACAACGACAGCACTAGGTTCGCAAGGTACAGTATGTGCAGGCGGACGCTATGATGGTCTGGTTGGTCAATTAAAAGGTAAGGCTGATCAGTCTGTACCTGCTGTTGGTTTTGCAATGGGGATGGAGCGTTTATTGCTTCTACTTGAGCAAGTTGAACAAGCTGAAACTGTACGCGATTGTGAAGTTTTCTTGGTTGCAGAGCCTGCTTATCAAGCTAAAGCATTGGTTTTGGCAGAGCAATTACGTGATCAGTTAGAAGCTGCTAATAGTAATGTTCGCATTAAAACGGGTTCACAAGGCAGCATGAAGAGTCAGATGAAAAAAGCTGATCAAGCTGGGGCCGTTTACGCCATGATTTTGGGTGAACGTGAATGGGAAGCACAGCAGCTTGCTATCAAAGAGTTAGCAACAGCTGAGCAGTCTCAAGTTGCATTGGCTGAACTCGTACCATTCTTAATTGAAAAATTTACAAAATAAACTGAAACATCTGGAAAAGGACAATCACATGAGCTTAAGTGATGAAGAACAATTCGACAGCTTAAAGTCGTTCGCCAAAAAATATGGTTCTGCCATGATTAGCGGGATTCTCATTGCATTGATTGCCTTTTTCGGGTGGGAATATTGGCAAAAAAGAAATCTTGCAACGAGCCAGACAGAAACTGCAAAAGTACAGCAGTTAATGGATGAGGCAAATGCAACAGCCGATAATCCAAATGCTTTAGCTTCAATCACAGCTTCAGCAGATAAACTTGTAAAAGATGATATTGATTCAGTTCAGGCGATACAAACTCAATTTGTATTGGCAAAGCTTGCATATGAAAAACAAGATTATGCTGCTGCTGAAAAAGCTTTGAAAAAAGTTGAAAACTCAAAAGTAAAAGATGAAGGACTGATTCAGGTTGTAAAATTGCGTTTAGCAGATGCACAATTAGCGCAAAACAAATATGATGAAGCTCTAAAAACCTTATCTGGTAATGTCGATCCGGCATTTAAAGCAACAGTAGAAGAGTTACGTGGTGATATCTTTGTTGCGAAGAAAGATATTGATTCTGCTAAAAAAGCGTATCAAGCAGCATGGGAT
Organism: Acinetobacter sp. ABJ-A23_2; assembly: GCF_044538765.1. Classification (NCBI taxonomy): domain Bacteria; kingdom Pseudomonadati; phylum Pseudomonadota; class Gammaproteobacteria; order Moraxellales; family Moraxellaceae; genus Acinetobacter; species Acinetobacter sp. ABJ-A23_2. Next base: position 45,196 of record NZ_JBIUCP010000002.1, on the reverse strand, counting down.
TCGTTACTGGAACGTAAACAAGAGCGACAAATTTTACAAATTAAACTCGAAAGTGTTGGCGTTTTAGTTGAAGATCCACAGATTGAGCGCCCAATTTTGGAAACACAGGTGGAAGAGTCTTAATGAATCAGAAATTCAAACTGCCTTTGGCAATTGCAATCGCATCAGCTGTACTGGTGGGATGTTCTAGCAACAAAGTAAAAGAAGCAAAACCAAATCCACTACCGAAATTGACTGAGTCGAAAAAGTCTCTAGTACCGGTGTTTTCGCGCAGTGTTTCTTCTACGAATAAGGCAGATCCATTACGTTTACAACTTGATGCTAATGACGGTGTTGTTTTTACACTTGATCCTAAAGGTGAAGTTGCTGCATATCGTGGTAAACAACGTCTTTGGGAGAAAAAAGTAAGTAAATTGGGTTTAAGCTCTGGTGTTGAAGCGGCTGAAGGTATTGTTGTTGTGGGTAACAGCAAAGGCCAGTTATTTGCTTTAGATCAAGCTACAGGTGAGCAAAAATGGACTGCACAATTATCTGGTGCATTATTAAGTCCTTCTTTAGTTCAATCTGGACGTGTGATTACGATCGCAAACGACGGTACTGTATTTGCACATGATGCATCATCAGGACAACAAGTTTGGGCATACAAATTGCCAAACGTTCAGTTCAGTTTGCGCGGTCAACCATCACCAGTCAGTCTTGATCCACGTACTGTTTTAATTGCTTCTGCAAATGCATATGTTTATGCAATTGATACGATTAGTGGTATTCCACGTTTCCAACGTCGTGTTGCGGTAAGTGAAGGTCGTTCTGATATTCAACGTCTAATTGATATTGATGGTGATCCGGTTGTTGCAGGCCAGCTAATGGTTACAACTAGCTTCCAAGGTCAAGTCACAGTGACTGATTTGGCTTCTCAACGCGTAGTTTGGAGTGAAGATTCAAGCAGCACCAAACGACCAGAAGTTTATGACAGTAAAGTATTTGTTTCATCAACTGATGGCAAGTTGACTGCTTATGATTTATCTACAGGCGAAAAGCTTTGGGAAAATGAAAGTCTCTTAAATCGTCATTTAAGTAACCCTGTTGTGTTGGGATCCGACCTTATTGTTGGCGATTTGGATGGTGTTTTACACCTAATTGACCCAGCAACAGGTAAATTGGTAGGTCGTTCTAAAACAAGTGGTGAGGTCAATACATTACGTGTTATTGAGAATCAGCTCTACGTTTCGACCCGAAAAGGCGATTTAAGTATTTGGCAGAATCGTTAATTTTGTTCGCTTGTGCTAAAATAGCCGCTTAACAAATTACGCTGTTAAAAAATATCGGGGTGTTTGAATTAAATCAGTTCAAAGCCCCGTCTTTTATTATGGTCATATCTGACCTTAAAATATATCTCCTGTACTGTTTCTAATGCTCATGCCATGAGATATGGCTGGTCTTGAATTAAGGTTATTGTATGAAACCCGTTATTGCGCTCATTGGTCGTCCGAATGTCGGAAAATCAACGTTATTTAACCAGATTACCAAGAGTCGTGATGCACTTGTAGCCGACTTCGCGGGTCTGACTCGTGACCGTAAATATGGTGATGCGACTTATCAAAATAAGTCTTTCATTGTTGTTGATACTGGCGGTATCGGTGAAAGTGAAGGCGGTATCGATAACTACATGGCCGAGCAGTCAAAAACAGCCATCAACGAAGCAGATATTATTATTTTTGTAGTTGATGCACGTGCCGGTTTGTTAGCTTCTGATGAGCAAATTGCTCGTGAACTCCGTACTTTAGGCAAGAAAATTTATCTTGTTGCCAACAAGGTAGATGGCGTACATGCTGAAGCTGCTTTAGTTGAGTTTTATAAACTTGGTATGGGCGAACCATTACAGGTTGCAGCAAGTCATGGTCGCGGCGTACAGCAAATGCTTGAAGACGTACTTGCGGAAGTTCCAGAAGATGAAAATCCGGAAGAGCATGACAAAGATACTGGCTTACGTTTAGCCATTATTGGTCGTCCGAACGTTGGTAAATCAACGCTGGTCAACCGCTTACTTGGTGAAGACCGTGTAGTGGCATTTGACCAACCGGGTACAACTCGTGACTCTATTTACATTCCGTTTGAGCGTGAAGGCCGTAAATACACCTTAATTGATACAGCGGGTGTGCGTCGTAAAGGTAAAGTTGATGAAATGATTGAGAAGTTCTCAATTGTGAAAACTTTACAGGCAATGAAAGATGCTCACGTTGTGGTTGTTGTAGTTGATGCTCGTGAGGGTATTGTTGAGCAAGACTTACACTTAATTGGCTATGCACTTGAAGCTGGTCGTGCCATGGTAATCGCCATTAACAAATGGGATAACATGTCTGAATACGACCGCAAGCAATGTAAGCTTGACGTTGAACGTCGTTTTGACTTCATTCCTTGGGCAAAAATTCATTTAATTTCTGCTTTACATGGAACAGGGGTAGGTGATTTATATCCTTCTATCCACCGTGCTTATGAGTCTGCAAACTTAAAAGTTTCACCAGCGAAATTAACTCAAATTTTGAGTGATGCAACAGAAGCTCACCAACCACCAATGATTAGTGGTCGCCGTATTAAAATGCGTTATGCACATATGGGCGGACAAAACCCACCGACTATTGTGATTCACGGTAACAAGGTTGATAAGACACCTGCGGACTACCGCCGTTACTTAGAGAACGTGTTCCGTAAAGTGTATAAACTTGAAGGTACGCCAGTTCGTATTGACTTTAAAACTTCTGAAAACCCGTTTGAAGGTCGTAAGAGTCAAGTTGATGAACGTACAGCTGCGCGCCGCCGTCGTTATATTCAGAAATTCAAAAAAGCGGAAAAGAAATTTAATCGTTAATCTGTATTCATGTAAAAAAGCCCAAAGTCATCTTTGGGCTTTTTTACAAAGAATTAAGACAGAACAAAGATTTATGAAAAAGTGTGATTGATAAACGTAATTTTTTGTAAATTTCATAACGAATGCTATAATCCATTTTTTTATAAAATAATCTATATTCCGAAAGAATAATGCTGCTTAAGGTTCTTTTTTAGCATGGTAACATTACATCTTGCCCAGTTAACGCTTACACATGCCCAACCTTCTTACGCGGCACTTGAGTGTATTCCCGCCATGCAAAGAAGGCGTCTGTCACCCTTGGCTAAATTAGCGCTCAATAGTGCAATTAGTACTTTAGATGGACAGCGTGTTGATTATATTGTTTGGGTATCACGTTATGGTGATGAAGCCAAAACATTAGGAATATTACAAGATGTTCTGCAAGGCCAAACACCATCACCTACACAGTTCTCTACCTCAGTTCACAATGCTATTTCTGGTTTGTATTCTATTTTATGTCAGGATGACACTCCATCTACCAGTCTAAGTTGTTCATGGACAGAAGGATTAATAGAAGCTTACGCTGCATTAAAAGCTTTACCACGTATTCAGCGAGTTTTAGTCGTAGCCTATGATGAACCCTTACCAAACATTTATAGCGAGACTATTGATTTTCCTGCCTATGCAATGGCTGCTTTAGTAAGTCTGGATCAGCCTAATTTACAGTTTACTGAATGGTCACCTACAGATGAATTAGACGGTCTGACATTTTCTCGTTTTTGGCAAAGTGCTGATCTTTCTATGTCTGAATATGGGTGGAAAAAATGCTAAACCTTAAAAAGTTAAAGCAAAAAAGTAATTATTGTTGGCGGGTAGCTGCTACAGGTTTTAGCTTTGCGAGTTTTGGTATAGGGGGTATGGCAATCGCGGCAGTCATTGCACCTGCATTGAAAGTGACCACATCAGATCCGGAAAAACGCCAACAATATGCACAAAGTATAATTAAGCATAGTTTTAAAGGCTTTACTGAAATGATGGTTAAGCTTGGCATTATGACTTATTCGGTAGAAGGTCTAGAAAAATTAGAAAATAGTCGCCAAGAACTTGTGATTGCCAACCATCCGACTTTGATTGATGTTGTAGTACTAATTGGTATGATGCAGCAAGCTAATTGTGTGGTGAAGGAATCCCTTTGGAGCAATCCATTTACCAAAGGACCAGTACAAAGTGCAGGTTATATTTTAAATGCAGGCTCTAAACAGTTTGTCGAGGATTGTGTTTCTCGGCTAAAAGAGGATAATGCCGCTTCTCTTTTGATCTTTCCGGAAGGTACTCGGACTGAAAAAGGAATGATCCTCAATGAGTTTCAGCGAGGGGCTGCAAATATTGCCATTCGTGCAAATGTGCCAATTCGCCCAGTAGTGATTACATGTGCTCCATCTACATTAACCAAAAATGAAAAATGGTATCACGTACCATCTCGGCCGTTTCATATAGAAGTGAAGGTACTAGATGCAGTGTATGTAAAAGATCTATTAGAAGATTTAACGGTAGGACCTAAACAAGTTCGTGAGTTAAGTCGTAGTTTTTACAAAATTTTTGATGAAGAGTTATCTTGAAATGAGCAATCTTGCTGATGAACTAAAGCAAATGATTATTGATGTTTTAGCACTAGAAGATATTACTATTGCCGATATTGATACAGAAGCTCCATTATTTGGAGAAGGTTTAGGATTAGACTCGATTGATGCCCTTGAGTTAGGACTTGCTTTGAAAAAACGTTACAACATCCATTTAAGTGCAGAATCGGATGAGACCAAACAGCACTTTAAATCAGTTCAAAGTTTGGTTGCGTTGGTCGAAGCGCAGCAGCAAGCATAAGGAGTGTGATGATGTTATCTCAAGAACAAGTACTGGCAAAACTCCGTGAATGGATGGAAGATTTATTTGAAATCGAACCTGAGTCTGTACAGTTAGATTCAAACTTATATTCAGATCTAGATGTAGACAGTATTGATGCAGTTGATTTGGTAGTGAAGATTAAAGAGCTCACAGGTAAACAAGTAAAACCTGAAGACTTTAAAAATGTAAGAACTGTGTTAGATGTAGTGACTGTTATTCAGAACATGACTGCTGAATGAAAATGTTAATTAAAGGGATAATTACAGCACTTTTTGTGCTGTATCCCTTTATTGTGGGCTGGAGTTTATCGCACGGACAATTTGTCTGGGTAAGTGCATTGCTTATAGGGTTAGGTGTTTTACGTTTATTTAGTAAAGGTAATCACCTTTTATGGCCTTTAACCAGCCTTGCTATTGTTTGTGGTGGCTTAAGCTTACTACTACAGGATCATGCATGGTTAAAGCTGTATCCGGTTGGGATGAGTTTAGGCGCTTTAGGTATTTTTGCATTCACTTTAATAAAACCTCCTTCTATGATTGAGCGTTTTGCTCGGTTGGTTGAACCTGATTTACCACCATCAGGTGTTCATTGGACTAGACAGGTCACTAAGGTCTGGTGTGTTTTCTTTTTATGTAATGCATTAATTGCATTCATTACGGTTTTTTTTACTTCGACTCAAATTTGGGTCATTTATAATGGCTTTATTTCTTATGTGCTGATGGGCATGTTATTCCTTGGCGAATTTATTTTGCGTAAAAGGCATCAGCGTTTACATTCTTCAAATCACTAATTCAAAATTATGCAGTGTCATTTTCAGAAATTCATCGATTCGGTTCAGCCACTTTGCTTAGACAGTGCTCTGCATTCAACTAGCTTTAATCATTTTTGGCAGGATGTGGCCTTACAAGCTGGTGCAATTGCTCAATTAGAAAATTTAACTTGGGCTTTATGGGAAACAGATAGCTACGAATTTTTGGTTTTATTATTTGCTGCATTATTGGCTAAAAAGCAGGTGCTGTTACCGCCAAATCGAGTACGTGAATTAGAACAGGACTTTGCAGCACAGCATATTTATTTTTTAAAACGTCAAAGTGTTGAAACAGTTGTTCCCTTATCTTTAACGTTGGATGATGACTTTTTAGAGCAGGCACAACTCTATTTTTATACCTCTGGTTCAACAGGGCAGCCTAAAAAAATCCCAAGAACCCTAAAACAATTACTCAATGAGGTACAAGGCTTAAGCCAAAGTTTTGTTTTTGAAAATGATGCTATAGCTATTGCAACGGTGAGTCACCAGCATATTTATGGATTACTGTTTAAGCTACTTTTACCTCTTGCAACAGGTCGTTGTTTCTATATACCGCAAGTTGCTTATCCAGAAGATGTCATACACGTTCAAAAGCAATTAAAAACACAGAGTTTAAGTAATTATTTGATTTCAAGCCCAGCTTTATTAAAACGCTGGACAACCGATGTGGTTTTAGAACAATGCCAGATGGTGTTTAGTTCTGGTGGCAAACTAGAAAGTGGCGTTCGTCCTTTAGTCAATTGTTTAATTATTGAAGTTTTAGGAAGTTCGGAAACGGGCGGCATTGCCCATCGTGCTAAAGATGATGACGTATGGACGCCTTTTGCGAATGTGGCTATTCGTATTGAAGACCATCAGCTCATGGTCAAAAGTAATCATGCTTATGAAGATAACTGGATTACCACAGGTGATCGTGCTGAATGGGTAGATCACATGTGTAAGAGCTTTCAGCTTTTAGGACGTACCGACCGAATTATTAAGCTTGAAGAAAAGCGTTTGAGTCTAGATGCGATTGAACAAAGTATTCAAGCCTTAGACGAAGTCAAACAGTGTCATGTACTGGTGTTTGAGCATGAGCATCGTCAAATGCTGGGTTGTATTGTTGTTCTGACAGAGCAGGCTCGTGAGCAGTTGCAAAAGCAAGGTAAGGCAGTCTTTGTTGGCCATTTAAAACAGCAGTTGAAAGATCATTTAGAAACCTTAGCAATTCCACGTCAATGGCGTTTTTTAAGTCAGCTACCGCAAAACACACAGTCTAAACTCGATAAAAGTTATTTGAAAACGCTATTCAAGCCGATGTTGCAACCTGTTGTGCTATCACAGAGCCAAAGTGCAGATGACTATATTTTTAGTCTTGAGTTTCCACCTGAGTTAGCATGTTTTAAAGGCCACTTTCCAAACCAGCCTATTTATCCAGGAGTGGGGCAAATAGGTTTTTTACAACATTTTGCTAAATCAATTTGGTCCGATTTAAATTGGTGCCAAGGGTATGAGCAGTTAAAATTCCAAAATCTCATTTGTCCTTATGCTGTTGTACAACTCAAGCTTTCTCGAAAAGAGCATAAGGTGAGTTTTGAATTACGTGATTCAGAACAGATTCTGGCTTCAGGACGACTATTATTTGCTGTGCAAACGGAAGTAGAGGGTTAAAAATGCAAACCAACTATGGCTTTGTTATCCCAGTCTATAATCATCCACATTTCTTAGCAGACTTGATTGCTAATTTGGATGGTTTTCATCTGCCGATTGTGTTGGTAAATGACGGAAGTGATGATGCGTGTAGCCAAATTTTAAAAGACTTGGCAGAGCAATATCCTCAAATTCATTTAATCGAGCATGAGGTAAATAAAGGCAAAGGCCAAGCTGTAATAACCGGATTACGCGCAGCACATGCGCTTGGTTTAAGTCATGCATTACAACTCGATGCCGATGGTCAGCACTGCTGGGATGACATTCCAAAATTTCTGGAACAGTCTCGGCAGCACACTCAAGCAATGGTGATTGGTCAGCCATATTTTGATGCCTCTATTCCCAAAAAGCGCCTATATGGACGTTACATCACCCACTTTTGGGTATGGTTAAATAGTTTATCGTTTGAGATTAAAGACAGTATGTGTGGTTTCCGAGTGTATCCACTTGAAAGCACCATTAAGGTATTGAATAGCGCTAAATTCCAGCCACGTATGGGTTTTGATAGTGAAATTTTAGTGCGTTTAAAATGGGAAAATACACCTTTTATTAATGTCCCGACACCAGTGGTTTATCCAGAGCAGGGGATTTCCCATTTTCATGCTTGGCGAGACAACTTAGGCCTAAGTAAGGCACATGCAACTCTATTTATGGGGATGCTGATTCGTTTGCCGAAACTGTTAAAACATAAGCTGCAAGGTTAACCATGACACAGTCAGCTTCTCCAAAATGGAATGATATTAAAGAGCGTGGTGGCATGTTGCCATTAATGTTAATGCTTTGGTTTTATCGTTTTGGTGGACGCTGGTTATGTAAATTGGTGCTGTACTTTGTGATTATGTGGTACTGGTTATTTGCAGTTGCAGCAAGACAAGCTTCACTACTCTACTTACGAAAGTTACATCGTTTTGCGGGAGCCAAATCTCCATTTACACATGAGCCAACTTTGGGAAATAGCTATGTTCATTTTATGCAGTTCGGCGAATGTATTTTAGATAAAATCGAAGGCTGGTTAGGCAATATTCCAGAGCAAAAACTAGAAATATTTGGACATGAGTATTTTCATCAGCACTACCAAAAGGGCGCTCTAATTGTTGTCTCGCATTTTGGTAATATTGAGTTGCTTCGTGCAATAAAATCAGACCATCCACAAAAAATTAATGTGTTGGTTTATCAAAAACATGCAACGAAATTTAATGATTTTCTCAAAAAAATAAATGATAAAGCAGATGTTTGTCTTTTATCGGTCGATGAGCTCGGTATTGAAACGGCTATGTTGCTACAAGATAAAATGCAACAAGGTGAGTGGGTCATTGTCGCGGCAGACCGAGTGCCTGTGCAGTCAGATCGAGTACAGCAGCTAGAGTTTTTAGGGGAAACTGCTGCATTTCCACAAGGTGCATGGATTTTGGCAAATTTGCTTAAAGTACCGGTCATAGCCGTATTTTGTTATCGCATGCAGCAACAATTTCAAGTGCATATCCATCTCATTTCAGAACAGGTAAATTTACCGCGTGCTCACCGTATTGAAGGTATGCAAAGTGTGACCCGAACCTATGTAAATGTATTAGAGCAGCATTGCATGCGAGCTCCTTATCAATGGTTTAATTTTTATAATTTTTGGACGAAATAACATGCGTGTGTTAACCGTAGGGGAACAACCACTTTGCATTGAAGATGTTGTTGCTGTAGCCAGAGGCGAATGTCAGGTTGCTTTACCTGCGTCTTCTGAATGGCGTGAACTGATTCAAAAAGGAGCTGATTTTCTTGATCAGTTACTTGAAGAAGAAGGCGTTATCTATGGTGTGACCACGGGTTACGGTGACTCATGTTTAGTTGAAGTTCCATTGCATCAGGTCAATGAATTACCGCTGCATCTTTCTCGTTTTCATGGCTGTGGTTTAGGTGAAAACCTTGATGTAATCACCGCACGTGCAGTCGTTGTTACTCGTTTATGTTCATTGGCACGTGGTTATTCAGGTGTGTCGATTGCTTTGCTGGAACGCTTAGTTTGGTTACTCAATGAAAATGTGATTCCGGTTATTCCATCTGAAGGTTCGGTGGGGGCAAGCGGTGATTTAACACCATTGTCTTATATTGCGGGAACTTTAGTTGGTGAGCGTGATGTTTATGTCGATGGACGAATTGTTCCGGTTGCTCAAGTGTATGCCGAAAAAGGGTTGCAGCCTTTAACACTTAGACCGAAAGAGGGCTTGGCCCTTATGAATGGTACTGCGGTGATGACGGCAATTGCATGTTTAAATTATAAAAAAGCCGAGCAGATTGCTCTTGCAAGTACTTTGATTACTGCGCTGAACGTATTGGCATTGGAAGGTAATCCAAGTCATTTCGATGAAGTTCTGTTTGCACAAAAGCCGCATCCAGGGCAGCAACAGATTGCCAAGCAATTACGTGATTGGCTGAACAGTGAAGTACAAACAGCACATCAAAGTCCACGCCTGCAAGATCGTTATTCATTACGCTGTGCGCCGCATATTATTGGCGTGTTTGAAGACTCAAAAGTATGGTTACGTCAATTTATTGAAAATGAGCTGAATTCGAGTAATGACAATCCATTGATTGATCCTGTAGGTATGCGTGTATTGCATGGTGGGCACTTCTACGGTGGACACATTGCACAGGCAATGGATAGCTTAAAAATTATGATTGCCAATATTGCCGACTTGATGGATAGACAGATTGCACAGTTGGTTGATCATAAAATGAATCATGGTTTACCACGTAATTTAACAGGTGCAACGGCTGAACGTTTGCCACTGAATCATGGTTTTAAAGCTGTACAGATTGGAGTCTCCGCGTGGACAGCCGAAGCGCTAAAAAACACCTTAGCTGCTTCAATTTTTTCACGTTCAACCGAATGCCATAACCAAGACAAAGTCAGTATGGGAACCATTGCTGCACGTGATGCGAGCCGTGTGATTACCCTGACACAGCAAGTAATTGCAGCGCTATGCTGTGCGAGTGTACAGGCGATTCATTTGAAAGGTTTAACGGAACAATTAAGCCCAACATTACAAGCCTTCATGCAATGGACCTTACAAAGCTTTGCATTTGTCGAAGAAGACCGACCATTACAAACCGAATTACAACAGATTGTTGATCGTTTAGACCAACTTGAATTGTTTAATGAACCAGAATTTATGGGATAAGGTGAGCGAATGCATGCGGATGTAATCATTGAGATTCCATTTCATGATGTTGATACCATGAATGTGGTTTGGCATGGACACTATTTAAAGTATTTTGAAATTGCACGCTGTAAATTGCTTGATCAATTTCATTACAACTATATGCAAATGAAAGAATCTGGTTATGCATGGCCTGTGATAGAAAGTCACGTCCGTTATGCATATGGTATTGAGTTTGAACAAAAGATTCGGGTTCGGGCTATTTTAAAAGAATGGGAAAACCGTTTAAAAATAGACTATTTAATTTTTGATGCCGAGTCTGGAAAGCGTTTAACCAAAGGCTATACCACACAGGTTGCTGTAAATATTGCAAACCGTGAAATGTGCCTTCAGTCACCTCAGGTTTTATTTGAACGTTTAAATGCGTGGTCTGAGTTCCAACCAACGAGGGGAGCATGATGTCTAAATTTGTTAAAACTTTAGGGATAGGTCTCACAGTCTGGATGGGCAGCTTGAGTGCCGTTTATGCGGCCTCGACAGAAGTGACACAGATTTTTCAGCAGTTGGCACAAACGCCGATAGTCCGTGCTGATTTCGAGCAGCAAAAAAAATTACCGTCTTTGAATAAAACCTTTGTATCCAACGGTTCTTTATTATTTGCGAAATCTTATGGTGTGGCATGGCAAATTAAACGTCCGGTACAGGCGGATCTTATTGTTACTCCAACCAAACTGGTACAAAAAACTCAGCGAACATTTAGCCAGATTCAAATTGATCAATCACCTTATAGTTCTGTTGCAACACTCTTTTTGCAGTTAATGTCAGGTAATGAACAAGCCTTGGCAAAGAACTTTAATGTAGTGAGTGCAAACTATAGTCCAGCGGGCTGGAATATTAGTTTAACGCCAAAAAGTAGCTTATTTAAAAAACTGTTTGTGCGTGTAGATGCTCAAGGTCAACAGTATGTAAACCAAATTGTGATTACTGAAAAAGCCAATAATTTGACCACAATTCGCTTTAGTCACCAGACTTCTAAACCGACGACTTTAATGGCTGCCGAGCATGCGCTTTTCCAATTGGCAAAATAAATTTACTGTACTGTGGCTAATCGCGCTCTTACTGATGGCTGTGGGGTTGGGTATAACGTGGCTTAAAAAAGATATCCATATTCAGACGGATATTTTTGCGCTATTGCCAAAAATGCAGCAGGACCCACAGCTTGCCCGTACTCAGCAGTATATGAATGAGCAACTCAATAACAAAGTATTTGTTGTAGTTGATGCTAAAGATGAATCTGAGATACAACGCGCGACGGAGCTTTTAACGGTACAAGCCAAAAGCAGTGCATTATGGCAACCTTTAAAACCACAACTTGATTTTGATCAATTTGCAAAGCAGCTCTATCAACATCGGGTAGGTTTGTTAAGTGAGCAAGACCAGCAGTTACTACAAAAGCAAGATTATTCGGCACTTAGCGAACAAAGCTTAATGCAGATGATGAGTCCAGGCCTACCTGTGACAGCAGAATCACTTAAGCAAGATCCATTACTCTTGTTTACTCGTTATGCCATGCAATTGGCAAAGCCATCGCAGCAAGATATTGAAATGGAACAAGGCTTTGCGACTATTCATCATGATCAGGGGCTTTCACGATTATTTGTATTACAGTTAACCCAAAGCCCCTACAATATTGATTATCAAGAACAAGTATCGAGCTGGATTGATCAGACTAAACAAAAATTAGCTGCAATGGGACTAAATTCCCATTGGACGGGAACGATTTTATTTACAAATTTTGGAACGCAATCGGCTAAAGAGGAAATCTCGACCATTGGTGTTGGTTCGACATTAGGTCTGATTTTTCTGGTGTGGTTTGGTTTCCGCTCATTACGTCCTATGGCGACAGAATTTATTGCTGTTTCGACCGGAAGCTTTGTTGCATTTGCAGTGACTCACTGGATATTTGGGGAAATCCATCTCATCACTTTAGTATTTGGCGCGAGTCTAATCGGGGTATGTGTCGATTTTTCTTTTTACTTCATGGCAATGCAATCTCAGCATCGCAAGCTAGCTGGTTTCCAGATTTTATTACCTTTATTGCCTAGCTTATTTATGGGCTTAATGACCACCTTAGTGGCTTATGTCTTTTTGAGTTTTACACCATTTCCTGGGTTTAGACAGATTGCGGTATTTTCAATTGTCGGTTTAACTGCGGCTTGGATTAGTAGTGTGCTTTTATTACCAAGACTACCTGCACTTAATGCCCAGCCAGCCATAGATGCTTTGTCATGGATTGGACAAACACGACTGTGGTTTCAGCAACGTGCAAAAATACGCTATAGCTTGATTGCGACTATTTTAGTTGTAGGTACAGTTAGTCTTTTCTACCTTAAAACAAACGATGATATTCGTAATTTGCAAGGTATGGATGCGAGCTTAAAGCAGCAAGATCAAACTGTACGTGAACAATTTGGACAACAGCAGGGCAGTGATTATTTTGTGGTAAAAGCCGCCTCTGCAAATGACATGCAGCAACAGGAACAACAACTTATTGGACAGTTGCAGCAGTTACAGGCAAAAGGGGAAATTTCTGCATTTCAAGCTTTGGGACAGTGGATTCCACCATTGGTTCAACAGCAACATAATGTGCAGTTATTACAAAGTATTCCACGCTCGACTTTAGAAGAATATGCACAAAGTATGGGGCTAAATGTGGCTAATGTTTTGCAATGGCAACAGCAGCTCGCGAAACAACCCTTATTGGATTTCGCCGTATTTAAAGATCATCCTTTAGCTTTTTTACAGCTCCAAGCGAATGAGCGTTTGGTTATGGTGACAGGGATAAAACACCCAGAGGTTTTAAAAGGGCTACAGTCTCAATATGTGCATTTTCAGCAACCGATTGCAACAATGTCACAAATGTTTGCCGAGCATAGAGTACAGGCTCAGCATCTTCTGATTTATGCATTAATTGGATTAACACTAGGCTTAGCCGTTATTTATGGCTTAAGTTCGATTGTGCCTTTAGTTCTGCCTGTGAGTTTGGCGTTATTGAGCACTTTTGCTGTTCAGGCGTGGTTAGGTGTAGAAATTAATTTGTTTAGTATTATGGCGACTTTCCTGATTATTGGGATTGGTGTCGACTATGCAATTTTTTATCGACATGGGCATGATCATCCACAAGTAGTTGGAATGGCGTTATTTTTATGTATGATGTCGACCTTACTTGGCTTCGGATTACTTTCATTTAGCCATACGTATGCAATTCACTGTTTTGGTTTGACGGTTTTATTTGGGGTTATTTTCTCATTCATCTATGCGACTTTACTCACCCCGGCAGATGAAAAACATATCGTGAATTTACAAGACCATTCATAATTTGAATAAATTAAAAAGGAAAGTCGTGCTATGAGCACTTTAGAAAAAATTGATGTAGTCATTATTGGGGCGGGTCCATCAGGAAGTTCTGCTGCGGCACTTCTGCGCAAAAAAGGCTATAAAGTTGCGGTTTTGGAAAAGCAGTATTTCCCACGGTTTTCAATTGGTGAGTCATTACTACCGCAATCTATGGCGTTTTTAGAAGAGGCCGGTTTACTAGAAACAGTTCGCGAGCATGTCGAACAATATGCGTTTCAATTTAAAAATGGTGCGGCCTTTTTACGTGGTAAACAACGCAGTTTTTATGACTTTACTGAAAAATTTACCGATGGACCGGGGACGACTTGGCAGGTTCGCCGTGCAGATTTTGACAATTTACTTGCGAAACAAGCTCAGGCTTATGGGGCAGACCTCCGTTTTGGACATGAAGTTTTAGATGTAGACGTAGCACCGGAACAGCCTATTCTTACGGTATTAGATGAAAATCAGCAAAGCTATCAAATTCAAACCAAGTTCTTACTTGATGCAAGTGGGTTTGGTCGAATTTTGCCAAAATTGTTAGATTTAGAAAGTCCATCAAATTTTCCCGTACGTCGTGCACTGTTTACTCATATTGAAGATGGTATTGCCGATGACCCTGAGTTTGACCGTAATAAAATTTTAATTACGGTACATGAAAAAGACCACCGTGCATGGTATTGGTTGATTCCATTTGCTGATGGCCGAGCTTCTTTTGGTGTGGTCGCTGAACAAGATTTTTTTGACAAATACACAGTTGAAAATGCTGCCGATAATGAGCCAGAGGCAATGTTCAAACGCATTTTAGCCGACGAACCAAGCTTGTCAGAGGTACTACGTCAAGCTAAGTTTGATACACCAGTACGTACTTTGGTGGGCTATTCTGCCAATGTTAAGCATTTGGCAGACCGCAATTATGCACTTTTAGGGAATGCGGGTGAGTTTCTTGATCCAGTGTTTTCATCAGGAGTGACTATCGCGTTAAAATCTTCCAGCTTGGCGGTTCCTTTGGTTGAGCGTGTTTTGCAAGGTGAACAGGTAGACTGGTTGCAAGAATATGAAAAACCGCTGCGCCGTGGTATTCAGGTGTTTCGTGCCTATGTTGAGTCATGGTATGAAGGTGAATTTCAGGACGTCGTTTTTTCACAAAATCAGAATGATGGCATTCGCCGTATGATTTCATCATTACTGGCGGGTTATGCATGGGACGAAAAAAACCCAATTCATAAAAATGCCAAACGTAGACTTAGCACCCTAGCAGAATACTGTCGTGAAGGCTTAACGCAAGAACAGGTATTAGAGGTATAAGCATGCAGCGCAAATGGATGATGATATTACTTGGTAGTTGCCTATGTTTTACGGGCTGCCACGTGATGCCACATGCGAAAGGTTTACAAAGTGCCTTATGGCAAACTCAAGCTTATCAAAGACAGGATCAGGTTGAAGTTCAGTGGAAAAAGCAAAGTTTTAGTTTTTTGCTTTATCAGCAACAGCAAGGAACTGTACTGGATATGGTCGCTTTGAGCTTGACTGGACAACAGCTGTTTAAATTACAGTTTGATGGGCAACGAGTTCATGTAGAGCAGCGTATTGACCAAATGCGCTTATTACCTTTTGAATTTGTGGTACGTGATCTTTTATTTGCGACCTACCCAAAATTTTCAAGCTTGGGACAGCAAGCTGTAGAAATGAAGCAACAGGCTGATAATCAGGATATTTATATTGATAAACAGCCTGTATTACACATCAAGAAAGGTCAGGGAAGTATCGAGTTACTTAATCAACAAGTTCCTTATAGCATGACGCTAAGTTCGATTGAAAATACCTTGCAGCCTCAAAAAAGCAGTACACCATGAGCGTTTCATCTATAAATAATTCTGCTCAAATGGCAGTCGGCATACAGTTCAGTGTAGGTTTATCTGCATTAGGTTGTGAACCTGATCAAATCAAACAAGCATTACAACAGCCGCAGCAAACTTTGACTTTGCGTGATGATTTAATCGCTGATCGCAATGTTTGGGTGGGACAATATACGCACTCATTGTGTTCGAGTGTGCCCGATGCTTTACAGTCTGTCGATTCTCGTAATTTAAGATTTGCTCTGACTGCTTTAGCAAAAATTGAAACCAAACTAAAAAGTTATACAGAGAAGTTTCCATCAAAACGTTTAGCGATTGTGGTTGGAACCTCTACCTCTGGTATTTCTGATAGTGAATTATTGCTTAAGCAATATTTTGAAGGGCAAACTCAGCAACTCATTTCTCACCGACGTCAGGAAATGAGTTGTTTAGCAAAAGCCTTACAACAGTATTTAAATTGGGAAGGGCCAGCATATACTATCTCTACCGCTTGTTCCTCAAGTGCTAAAGCATTGGCTGCTGGGCAGCGTTTGCTACAAGCCGATTTAGCTGATGCAGTACTAGTAGGTGGTGTCGATACTTTGTGCCAACTCACACTCAATGGATTTAATAGCCTAGAGAGTTTATCTAGCGATATTTGTCAGCCATGTGGGGCTGGACGTGATGGTATTAATATTGGTGAAGCCGCAGCCTTCTTTTTACTCACTAAAGAACAAACACCTGTCATGTTAATGGGTGCGGGAGAATCAATGGATGCATGGCATATTTCTGCTCCGCATCCGGAAGGTAAAGGTGCTGCGATCGCAATGGAGCGCGCATTGGAGATGGCAAATATATCTGCACAAGATATTGGATATTTAAATCTTCATGGAACTGCAACTCCACAAAACGATGCCATGGAAATAAAAGCTGTACGACAAGTCTTTGGCGATTATCAAGTTGCTTTAAGTAGTACCAAGCATAAAACTGGACATTGTCTTGGTGCTGCGGGTGCTATAGAAGCATTTATTTGTGAGCAGGTTTTAAAAGATCAAAGCTGGCTACCATTGCATCGAAATGTTGAGATTGATCCGGATTTGGCTGACCAAAAATATGTGCAAAATGCCGAACTAAAACAGCCCGTCCGTTATGTGATGAGTAATTCTTTTGCTTTTGGGGGAAGTAATATTAGTCTTGTTTTTGGAGTGAAGCCCGAATGAAACTGGAGGCAATTCAATATATTCCTCATGAGCAACCAATGGTGTTTATAGACCATTTAACTGAGGTTGCAGAAGGGCGAGCACAAGCTGAGCTAACCATTACACCTGAGCTTATGTTTTGTGAAGCAGAAGGTTTACCGACATGGGCAAGCATTGAAATTATGGCGCAAACCATTAGTGCTTATTCAGGTTGGCAAGGTCAACAGTCAAAACAAGCACCAAAAGTCGGATTTTTATTGGGAACACGTAAATTACATTTACCTATTCCTTATTTCGCCTTGGGTTCTCGATTGATCATTCAAATAGAACAACAATATTTTCATGAAGGACTTGGGCAATTTTCCTGTGAAATTCAATATGCTGAACACTGCATTCAAGCAACGTTAAGTGTATTTGAGCCAACAGAATCACCATTTGAATAACCACAAAGAATTAGGAATACATTGTGACAAGACGAATTTTAGTAACGGGTTCAAGTCGAGGAATTGGGAAGGCGATTGCATTACAACTGGCAAAGGCTGGTTTTGATGTAACGGTACATGCACGTTCGCGTCAGGCAGAGGCCGAGCAAGTCGTACAAGAGATTCAGGCATTAGGACAAAATAGCCATTATTTAATGTTTGATGTAAATGAGCGCAGTACGGTTCAGCAAATTTTAGAACAAGATGTCGAGCAGCATGGTGCTTTTTATGGCGTGGTTCTCAATGCTGGGCTTACCCATGATGGTGCTTTTCCTGCACTCACCGATCAAGACTGGGATGAAGTGATTTCGACCTCATTAGATGGTTTCTATAACGTTTTAAAACCGCTCATTATGCCAATGATTCATTTACGTAAGGGCGGGCGTATTGTCACTTTATCTTCTGTTTCTGGAATTATGGGTAACCGTGGTCAGGTGAACTATAGCGCTGCAAAAGCAGGTTTAATTGGTGCGACCAAAGCCTTGGCACTCGAGTTGGCGAAGCGAAAAATTACCGTGAACTGTGTTGCACCGGGGCTGATTGAAACCGAAATGGTCACCGATGAAGTTAAAGAACATGCACTGAAAATGATTCCGTTACAACGCATGGGACAGGTCGATGAAGTGGCGAGCGTAGTGAAATTTTTATGTTCAGATGAAGCCTCTTATGTAACCCGACAGGTGATCTCTGTAAATGGGGGACTCATCTGATGAAGCGCGTTGTTGTGACGGGAATGGCAGGGATTACCTCTTTAGGTGAAACTTCCGACGAAATTTTTTCTCAATTTAATGCAGCGAAAAGTGGCATCCGCTATATGCCTGAATGGGAACAGTATGTTGACCTTCGGACTAAGCTTGGTGGTCCAGTCGAAACATTTCATGTTCCTAAGCACTTTAACCGTAAAGTGACCCGTGGTATGGGCCGTGTTGCGCTCATGTCTGTGGTATGTGCTGAAACAGCTTTGCAAAATGCTGGTTTACTTGGGCACGAAATTTTGTCCAGTGGTGAAACAGGTGTTGCATTTGGTTCTTCTGCGGGGAGCGTAGAGGCTGTAGGTGAGTTTGCAAGCATGTTGCTTCATCAGAGCATGAGTAAGATTAATGCAACCACTTATATACGTATGATGGCCCATACAAGTGCTGTCAACATGACCGTGTATTTTGGCCTAAAAGGCTTAACTTTACCGACGTCTAGTGCTTGTACTTCTGGCTCTATGGCCATTGGTCAAGCTTATGAAGCAATTAAGTATGGCAAACAACTGGTCATGATTGCGGGTGGTGCAGAAGAGCTCAGTGCTGCGGGCGCAGCTGTTTTTGATGTTCTATTTGCCACAAGTAATATGAATGATCAGCCAGAAAAAACACCACGTCCATTTGATGCAAAACGAGATGGTTTAGTGATTGGGGAAGGAGCAGGCTGTTTAATTCTGGAAGAATACGAACATGCTAAAGCCCGCGGTGCACATATCTATGCTGAACTTATTGGATATGGAAGCAATACTGATGGCCAGCATGTAACTAAACCTGATGCTGAGATGATGGGGCGTTGTATGGAGTTAGCGCTTAAAGATGCATCTTTGCAGGCTAGTGATATTGGTTATGTAAATGCACATGGCACATCGACCGATCAGGGGGATGTAGCAGAAAGTCAGGCGACAGCAAAAGTTTTAGGACGTAAGCCAATTAGTTCATTAAAAAGTTATTTTGGACATACGCTGGGGGCATGTGGCGCTATTGAAGCTTGGCTCAGTATTGAAATGATGAACCGTAATTGCTTTATTCCGACATTAAATCTAGATGAAATTGACCCGCTTTGTGGAGATCTGGATTATATCGTTCAGCAGCCTAAAGTACTCGATGCAGATATTATTATGAGCAACAATTTTGCTTTTGGTGGGATTAATACTTCACTTATTTTTAAACGTGTTAAACAATAAGGAACACAACAATGTTAAATAAGAAAATTTTATTGGTAGCAATGCTGAGTGCTGGTTTTACTGCTACCGTTCAGGCTGCTGATGAAGTACATCATTTAAACTTTAAAGAAGCTGTAGACCGTGCCGTAGCAGATGGAACTTTGGATGGCTCTGTAAAATTTTATTTAAGTGGTACAAAGTCGGGCGGTAAAGTCATTCAAAAAGATGTGGTAACTAATAAAAAGACCAATGGTTTTGCTAAATCAGCAGAAGATTCATGTGATTGGGTTTTACGTTCAGCGCTTATTCAAATGCAAAACAATGCTAAAGCACAAGGTGCAAATGCAGTGACCAATATTGTGAGTTATTTTAAGTCAAATGAAACACGTAGTACGACGACTTATGACTGTTATAAAGGCACAATGATGGCTGGCGTAACGCTTAAAGGCGACATCGTTAAATTTTAATTTATTTGGTAAATAGGGTAGAGATAATGTCTGAGCATATTATAGAAGTTTATACACAGGCATTATCTCAACTTCTTTTAAAGTCCAAACAAGACTTCCCTGATTTTCGTACATTTAACGATTATAAAAAGCAGCAAATACAACATATTAAAAATAAACTATTAGCTCAAAAGCTAAATGTAACCCCAACAGATTTGGTATTTGCGAAACATGAGTATGGCAAACCTTATTTGTTAAATCATACGTTGCATTTTAACCATTCACATAGCCAACAATATTATGCTTTAGCGCTAAGTGAGCGAGTTAAAGATATTGGTATAGATGTTGAAGAACTTGACCGTAAAGTACGTTTAGATAGTTTGGCACAACATGCTTTTCACCCTGATGAATATGCAACATGGCAAAGTCTAGAACAAGATAGAGAGTATTGGTTTAAAGTCTGGACCACTAAAGAAGCTGTTTTAAAAGCATCAGGCCTTGGTATACGTTTAGATTTAAATACGTTAAACACTCAAGCACACCCCACCAATCATGGCGGATTATGTTCGCATGAACTTATTGGAACGTTTGCTTATCAAAATTTTGTTTTAGGTAACATGATTTTAACGGTCGCATGGCGTTCAGAGCAGTCTTGCCGTGGGTTTCAGTTCCCTTCTATTCAGCTTCATTCACTTGAAGGATAGGGTGAGCCAAATAGCACATATAAAAAAACCGCGAATTACGCGGTTTTTTCAGTTTAGAGCAAGCTATAAAATTAAGCTTGACCTTCAACAGCAGCAGCTTGAGCACGTTCCATATTTGCTTCGAACTCTGCATCAAAGTTGATTGGAGTAAGAAGTAATTGTGGGAAGCTACCCTTAGTAACTAAGTCGTTTACAGCTTCACGTAAGAACGGGAACAAAATGTTCGGGCAGTATGCACCCAAAATGTAAGGTAAGCGGTCTTCTTCGATGTTATCGATTAAGAAAATACCAGATTGAGTTACATCTACGATGAACGCTGTTTCATTGTCGTTATTGGCTTGAACCACAACTTTTAAAGATACTTCAAAATGAGTTGGGTCAATCTTTTCAGCAGCAGAAGAAAGATTGATGTTAAGTTCAGGTTGCCATTGTTTAGTAAAAACTTGTGCCCCTGGAACCTCAAAAGAAATATCTTTTGTATAAATACGCTCTAAAGCTAATTGTGGTTGAACTTGTTGTTCTTCGCTCATTGTTTTTTCCTTAATATGGATGCGATGTTAAGCCAATAATTCGTCGAGTTTACCTTCACGCTCTAAAGCATAAAGTTGGTCAAAACCACCGATAAACTGATCATTAATAAAAATTTGTGGAACAGTACGGTGGTTTGTACGTTGCATTAATTCAGCACGTACTTCTGGTGCTTCAACAGAAAGATTTACTTCTTTGTAAGCAACACCTTTACGCTCAAGTAATTGTTTCGCGCGAACGCAATACGGGCATACAGAAGTTGAGTAAACAATGACATTTGCTGCCATAACAATTCTCCTTAAGCTTTTGGTTTGCTTTTAACGAGAGGTAAGCCTTGAGCTTTCCAGTTACTGATACCACCATCAAGGCGATAGCTGTCATGGTGAGCAACTTTTTGCAAAGCGCTACCAGCAACTTGCCCTAGGTTACAGATAAATACCAATGGACGGTCACTTGCTTTTAATTCATCAGCATGACTTGCAATTTGGCTATAAGGAATATTGCGGCTACCACTAATGTGACCCTCGCGGAAGTCTTTGCTATCGCGTAAGTCAATCAAAAGAGCATTTTTCGCTTTCACTAAAATACCAAGCGACTGTGGAGAAATTTTACGACCGTTACGTTGACCTTCAAAAATGAAGAACAATACGATCAAGACTCCGAGTGTACCAAACAAAATGGGGTGATTCCCCATAAACTCTAACCAGCGTTCCACAAGTCACCTAAAAAAATTAAAAACAAAATTGACCTAGAGTATAGCGTATATAGATGGTGATCAAAATCACCACTTCAAGGGCAAAAGGGGTAGAAAATTAGTTTTTTTGCTGCGCTTCTTGAATCTCATCGATTAAACGTAAGAAGCTATCTAAGCGTCGTGGCAAAATTTCACCTGCTTCAACAGCCTGTTTTAAACCACAATTCTTTTCATGAGTATGCGTGCAATTACGGAATTGACATGAACCTAAATGCGCTTCAATTTCAGGAAAACCCATGCGAATTTTTTCTAAATCGAGATGCCAAAGCCCAAACTCGCGAATTCCCGGCGAATCAATTAAGGCACCATTTTTACCAAAGTTGATTAAACGCGTAGAGGTTGTTGTGTGTTGGCCAAGTGCAGAGTTTTCAGAAATGATATTGGTTTTCTGCTCGGCATCTGGAATAAGCACATTAATAAGTGAGCTTTTACCAACCCCTGACTGACCGACAAAAGCGACGGTTTCACCATCAAGTCGTTGAGACAATGCTGAAATATCGCCTTTAGAATGACAAATCAAGCTCTCATAACCTAAATCTTCATACTCTTTAAGCATGTCGAGAATCGGGTCATTTTCAGTCAGTAAATCCGATTTATTCAGCACTAAAAGGGCAGGAATATTTGCATCTGCACATGCTACTAAGTAGCGGTCAATCAGAGTCGGTGCTGGTTCTGGAAGCGGCGCAAAAACAATAACGATTAAACTGATATTGGCTGCCACAGGTTTTACTTTGTGATAGCGATCTGGACGAGTAAGCAGTGAAGTACGTGGGTGAATTGCAGTAATAATCCCTAAGCCTGTGTTAGGGTCTGCTTGCCACTTCACTCGGTCACCCGTGACCAGTAATTCAAGATTTGTACGCGTGTGGCAACGCCAAATACTTTTTAATTCAATCGGTTTCCAAAATGGTTCTGGTTCGCCTTCGGCAACTTGAGGTTTTTCTGGGTGATGCTCGGGTACAGAAAGTGCCTGTACTTCAAGTTGACGGCCATAGTGTTGTACAACCAGCCCATCTAGATCTTGTGAAGTATCGACTTCTTCTTGGCGAGTTTTATGCTGTTTTTCAATACGGCGTTGCTGTTGCTCAGTTAAACGACGCTTACGAATTAGAGCCATTCATATCCCAAAAAACCATTGTTTGAAGACCGCAAAAATAGCACGAAGCTGGTATGGAATTACAGCGCAGAAGCAAGAAATTTGCTACTATTGATGTTTTTACGGCATTTTAGAACGTACATACATGAGCAGTACTTTAAATACACGATTAATTTGGATTGATCTGGAAATGACCGGTTTAGATACCGACAACGACCAGATTATTGAAATCGCAACAATTATTACAGATGATCATTTAAATGTACTTGCCGAAGGTCCGGTTTTGGCTATTCATCAACCTGATCGTATTTTAAATGCAATGGATGAGTGGAACACTCGTCAGCATGGCCAGTCAGGTTTAATTGAACGAGTTCGTCGTAGTAAGTTGACGGCCCGTGATGCTGAGTTACAGACTTTAGAATTCCTAAAAAAATGGGTTAATCCAAAAGTTTCTCCAATGTGTGGTAACTCGATTTGTCAGGATCGCCGTTTCTTACATCGTCTTATGCCTGAGCTTGAGCAGTACTTCCACTATCGTAATCTTGATGTATCTACGGTAAAAGAGCTCTCAAAACGCTGGCGCCCTGAAATTATGAGTGGTCTGAAAAAGAATGCATCACATTTGGCGATGGATGACATTCGTGACTCAATTTCTGAACTTAAGTATTACCGCGAATACTTTTTCATTATGAATACTGATGGTAAAGATTAATGACGTTGTTCAAGTGAAAATGAAAAGGGGGCAGTAGCCTCCTTTTTTATTGTTTAAAGGACATTGTTACAATAATGCCAAGGGCTAATTTGGCTTTCATATTCATTTTGCTTAAAATGATGTTTTAAGTTTATTTATTATAAAAAGAGAGCATTTATGCAAAGTAATAACCCGATACTGACCCGTGTTGAAACGGTCAGTGACTACAGTCAACCGATGACCGTGCAAGGTGCGATTCAAAAATCTGTGATGTTGACCATCATTGCTGCCGCAGTGGGTGTCGCTTTATTTTTCTATGCAGCCTTTACTGCAAATGTTGGTATTGCTTACGCAGCTTCAATTGTGGGTGCAATTGGTGGCTTGGTTCTAGCTTTAATCACAACGTTTAAACCAACGACTGCGCCAACTTTAGCAATTCCTTATGCTTTATTTGAAGGAGCATTTATTGGCGGTATTTCGTTTACGTTCCAGTTGAAATATCCGGGCGTTCCTCTTCAAGCTTTATTGGCAACCTTCGTCACTACTTTGGTGATGTTTGGTCTCTATAAGTTCCAAATTATCCGCGCAACTGAAAAATTCAAATCAGTTGTGATCTCTGCATCTTTGGCGATCTTTATTGTATTTATCGTGCAGATGGTTATGCGTTTAGCATTTGGTTCAAGCATTCCTTATATTTTTGAAAGTAACTGGTTAGGAATTGGTTTTGCTGCATTTGTTGCAGTCATTGCTTCACTTAACCTGATCTTAGATTTTGACCTGATCGAAACCAACGCAGCATACCGTGCTCCGAAATTCATGGAATGGTTGTGTGGTATTGCGTTGCTTGCAACTTTAGTCTGGATGTATATCTCGTTCTTACGTCTACTTGGCTTATTGTCTGACGACTAAAATTTAGATTATAAAAAGTCGCTCCTGCATAGGGGCGATTTTTTTTCGTGCGATTTTTGAAAAAAGATGCATTATGCAATTTCGAAAAACGTTGAATATTGGCATTATGCTGAAAATTGTTTTGAGTGAGATCGGCATGACACAAGGACTTTTAGCAGGTAAACGCTTTTTGATTGCAGGCGTTGCTAGTAAATTATCAATTGCTTATGGTATTGCACAAGCATTACACCGTGAAGGTGCTGAGCTTGCATTTACTTATCCAAACGAAAAATTAAAAAAACGTGTAGATGAGTTTGCTGAGCAATTCGGTTCTAAGCTTGTGTTTCCATGTGATGTTGCCGTTGATGCTGAAATTGATAATGCATTTGCGGAACTTGCAAAACATTGGGATGGCGTAGACGGTGTTGTGCACTCAATCGGCTTTGCACCTGCACACACGCTTGACGGTGACTTCACTGACGTGACTGACCGTGACGGTTTTAAAATTGCTCATGACATTAGCGCATACAGCTTTGTTGCAATGGCACGTGCTGCAAAACCTTTATTACAAGCTCGCCAAGGTTGTTTATTAACTTTGACTTACCAAGGTTCTGAGCGCGTTATGCCTAACTACAACGTAATGGGTATGGCGAAAGCATCTTTAGAAGCTGGTGTTCGTTACTTGGCATCAAGCTTAGGTGTTGATGGTATCCGCGTAAACGCGATTTCTGCGGGTCCAATCCGTACTTTAGCTGCTTCTGGTATTAAATCTTTCCGTAAGATGTTAGATGCTAACGAAAAAGTTGCACCATTAAAACGTAACGTAACTATTGAAGAAGTGGGTAACGCAGCGTTATTCCTATGCTCACCTTGGGCTTCAGGTATTACTGGTGAAATTCTATATGTAGATGCTGGTTTCAATACTGTAGGTATGAGCCAATCTATGATGGATGATGAATAAGTTTTAAAATTTATTCAGACATAAAAAAAGCCGTAGTTGAAGGACTACGGCTTTTTTACTGGGCGCAAGTTATTGCGGCAGTTCTTTTACAGGTGAACCACCTAATGCCTGCATAAGGGTGACATAAGCGTTGTATTGGCTTTGTTTGGTTTCAACAAGGCTCAATCTTGCAGTACGTGTAGTTTGCTGGGCATCAAGAAGTGTTTTTAATGCAACAGCACCATAACGGTAGCGCACTTCGGTTAAACGTTCGGTTTTTTCTGCAAGTTCAACATTATGTTGTTGCAGCTCTACTTGTTTGTCGAGCTCAGTGCGGCTTGATAACGCGTTTTCTACATCAGCAAAAGCCTGATAAAGCGTTTGGCGATATTGAATAATCGCTTTTTCATAATCAAGGTTGCTAATTGCGATATCTTTTTTCATATCGTTATATTGCAAAAACGGTAAACTCAAACTCGCCCCAAGCGTGAGGGCAGGGTTACGTAATAACTCCGTTAAAGATGTACTGCTTGAACCTAAACTACTGGTTAAGCTAATTGACGGATAGTAGCTTGCTTTAGTCGCATCTTTGGTTGCTAATGCTTTTCTCAAGCGAAGCTCAGCTGCTTGCAAGTCTGGGCGACGTGACAAAATATCCGCTGGTAAACCCGCACCAATAGCAGGCAGCGCTGTACGTGGTAAACGCTGTGGCTCTTGAATATTGAGTTGCTGTACAGGCTCATGCAATAACACGGCAATGGCTGTACGTGTTTCAACAAGCTGTTGCTCAATTTGGCTTAAACTTGCTTTTTGGCTTTGAACAGACTGCTCGGCTTGCGTAAGGTCTAAGCCTGAAACTGCACCTGCTTTATATTGGGTTTGAACTAACTGATAAAGCTTTTGTGAAGTGGTTAAGCTTTGCTGCGCAGTTGCATAACGTTCATTTAAATAGCCCAGTTGCCAGTAGAGTTTCGCTGTAGTGGCAATTAGACTTTGCCCTGTAGACTGTAAGTCTTGTTCAGTCGCTAAAGCTTCCCATTTACTTGCTTCAGTTTGACGAGCAAGCTTGCCAAACAAATCAAGTTCATAACTTACACCTGCACTTAAGGATAGTCCTTTAGCACTATCATCGCCTGAATTTAAATCGAAACTATGACCTGTAGAAACATTTGAACTGGTACGCAAGCCTTGTTGATTTGCAGTTAAATCAGCTTTCAAGCGAGCTTGCTTTAAGGTAATACCTGCAACAGCCAAATCGCTATTACGTTCTAATACGTTGTTTACAAGCTGGTTGAGCTGCGCATCGTTAAAAAGTGTCCACCAACGGTCAGAGTATTGTGCAACTGATACAGTTTTCGTTTTAGTTGGGTTGTCGTACTGAAAGCTACCCGGAACCTGTACAGAAGGGGCTTGGTAAGGTGTTTTAACCATCGCTGCACATCCCACAAGAGAACTGATGAGGAGAAGTGCTGCGCTAAGTTTAGTCATTGAAAAAGACATGCAATTTTCCTTATTCTCGTGATAGTGCTGCAACAGGGTCGAGTTTTGCGGCATTTTTAGCAGGCAAGAAACCGAATACGACACCAATTAATGTTGAGCAAACAAATGCAGCTACAATAGAAGTCGTTGAGTATGCCACTGCGAAATTACCTGCGGCCACTTTGTTAATGAGCTGTCCTAGACCCAGAGAAAGTAATACGCCGAGTACACCACCAATTAAACACACTAAAATTGCTTCGATTAGGAACTGCTGCAAAATATCACTTTGTCGAGCGCCGACAGCCATACGCACCCCAATTTCTTGAGTACGTTCAGTCACCGAAACCAACATAATATTCATTACACCGATACCACCAACCACCAAAGAAATGACAGCAATTGCTGATACTAAGAGGGTCATAGTACTTGTGGTTTTCTCAATGGTTTGTCGGATACTGTCACTGTTCATGGTGAAAATATCTTGGGCACCGTGGCGCTGTGTTAATAAGTTAACAATGGCGTTTTCAGCAGCACTGGTCGAGTATTTATCATTAATACGTACGACAATATTACGGACATGCGCTTGCCCTAACATACGGCTCATGACCGTGGTATATGGCATATACACGTTGAGTGTGTCATCTGACCCCATTCCGCTGGTCTGAGGTTCTACAATGCCGATAATACGAGCTGGCACACTACCTAGTAATACCACTTGCCCAATTGGGTTAGTGCCATCACTAAAGAATTGTTTTTGAGTATTGGTATCAATGACTACATCTTGCGAACGATCTCGCACACTACGCTGGTCAAAGGTTTGACCATCTTTGAAAACCAGACCTTTGACATCAAAGAAATCGTTACTTACGCCATTAATGGTCGCATTTGCTTCATTTTGTTGATAACGCATAGTCTTGGATGTGCTGACCATTGGGCTGACCGCACTCACATAAGGCTGCGTCATTAATGCATCGGCATCGGCAGGCACCAGCGTTTTAAAATTGGCTGTTTTGGAATTGTCACCAAAACCACGACCTTGGAATACTGTAATTGTGTTAGTACCGAGGCCACTAATATTTTCCAAAATCTGCTTTTGTGAACCATTACCCAATGCTACCACCGTTACGACAGATGCAATACCAATAATGATCCCAAGCATGGTTAAAAAGGTACGCATACGGTGGGCATTCATGGACAGTAAAGCCATTTGGAATGCTTCAGATAAGCGGTCTAAAGTTGAACGCCAAGCTGAAATACTTTTGCCTTTTTTCTGCTTATTTTGTAGAGCAGGGGCTGCATCTGGGTCAGATTTAACTTCTTCTATAGATTGGTCTGGAACATTAGGACGGTCACTAATAATTTCGCCGTCACTAATTTCGATAATACGTGTTGCATTTTTTGCAACTTGCATATCGTGTGTAACCAAAATAATGGTGTGACCAGCCGCATTGAGTTCACGCAAAATTCGCATAACCTCAACACCACTATGTGAGTCGAGTGCTCCTGTTGGTTCGTCGGCTAAGATTACATCGCCGCCATTCATTAAGGCGCGGGCAATCGAAACACGTTGCTGTTGACCACCGGAAAGTTGGCTTGGTCTGTTCTGGGTTTTAGTACCCAGACCTAACTCAGTGAGTAGGGCAGTTGCACGCTGTTTACGGTCTGAAGGTGTAACACCTGCATAAACAGCTGGAACTTCAACGTTACCTTCAGCAGATAAGTCACCGAGTAAATGATAACGCTGGAAAATAAACCCAAAATATTCGCGGCGTAACTGCGCTAACTGGTCGGGTTCTAGCTTACCGGTTTCTTGACCATTAACCTTATAACTACCACTTGTTGGGCGGTCCAGACAGCCCAAAATATTCATGAGCGTTGATTTACCAGAGCCGGACTGGCCGACAATGGCAACCAGTTCGCCTTCATAAATGGTCAGGTCAATGCCTTTTAAAATTTGAATCGTGCTTTCGCCAGCTGGGAATTCCCGGACCAGATTGCTGACTTCAAGCAAAGCTTGTTTTGTCATGCTTACATTCCCATTGGACCGCTACGGCGACGGTTATTACCACTATTTGCAGAAGCAGCAGAGTTTTCTGAACTATCAGCAATCACAACTTGGTCACCTTGTTTTAATCCGGCAAGTACTTGCGCATTTACACGGTTGTTAATACCCACCAAAATTTGCGTTGGTTTAGTCGTACCGTCTGCTTGTAAAATACGAACGACACTAAGCGTTGCTTTGCCTTGTTCAATAAGTTGCTTTTGTTCAGGAGTTAAATTTAAGCGTTCTAAACGAGCACCATTACCTTCATGTTTTCGCTCTGCTCTTGGAGTAGAGCTTGCTTTGTCTGCTGTTTGGCCAGGTTTTCTTTGACCAGAAAACTGTTTACTACTTAAGGCAGAAGATGGAACCAATAAGGCATTTTTTGCTGAATCTAATACGATATAAACTTGAGCAGTCATATCAATACGCAATTTGCCATCTGTATTTGGAACGTCAAATAAAGCGTTGTAGTAAACAGCTGAACTGCTAGTTGAACTTGTTGTGCTGTTTGATTCACTAGAAATTGAATCTGGAGCTGGCTCAATCTGACGTAAAGTCGCATAACGCTTGCTGTCATCGCCTAGAGTAGTGAAGTAGACCTGTTGGCCTTTTTCTACTCGCATAATATCGGCTTCACTCACCTGCGCTTTAATCGTCATATTTTGCAGTTTCGCAATTTTAACGATCGTTGGAGCACTTTGGTTCGCGTTTACGGTTTGGCCTTCTTCAGTCACAATTGCAACAACCGTACCATCAGTTGGCGCAACAATACGTGTATAGCCAATGTTTGTTTGTGCTGTTGAACGCGTAACTTTTGCAGACTCAATTTGTGCATCTAATGCTTTAACTTGTGCCTGAGCGGTTTTATAAGCAGCTTCAGCTGACTCTAAATCTGCACGAGGTGTTGCATCTTGAGCATACATTTGTTGCTGACGACGATACTCAAGTTGTTTTTCATTTAAAGATGCTACTTGTTGAAGGCGCTGTGCTTCTAAGTTTTTAATATTGGCATCGGATGTTTTTAAACTGTTCTCTTGGGTAGTCGAGTCAATTTGTGCAATGAGTTGACCTTGTTTGACCTGATCGCCAAGCTGTACATACATCTTTTTAACCTGACCAGATACCTGAGCACCTACACTAATCAGTTTGGTTGCATCAAGCGTACCGGTTGCAAGTACATTATTCTCAATATCTCCGCGAGTTACCTCGGCAGTAATATATTGAGGCTGCTGTTGTTTAGGCTTTAAAAACTTCCAAGCTAATACAGCAATAACGGCTATACAGACGACAATAATAACGAGTTTAATTGGCTTTATTTTTGGCATGGCGAGAGGTCAGAAAGTCTAAAATTTTAATTAGTATAAGAGTCAATTGAGGATAAAACGTGAATTTTTATGATATTTCAATCAAGCAGGCAAAGGATTTGACTGCTCTATTGTATAAATAATGTTTTCCCACACAACTCGGCAATTGCCTGTTGCATCAAATGTTCGGCATTTTCATTAGACATGCCTTTAATTGCCGCATCGATTTTCAAGAGTAGAGTAGACCAACCTAAAAACTGCTGTGGATTGAGTCTTCTTAACGCTTGCTGATATAAGCTAACTTTGGTTTTCCAAATACCGAGCTGCAATGCATTATGCGGTTGTTCAAACAACTGCATGAGTAAACGCATTTCTTTACTTAATGTCCATAAGATTAGGCTTTCTGGTTCACCAGAACCAATTAAATACTGGAATATCTTAATCGACTGCGCGAGATTACCTTCTAATAAAGCATCGCTTAAGTCGTAAGTGGTGTAACGGGACTGATCTTGTAGACATGCATATAGCTGTTCAATTTGAATCAGCTTTTGGTCCGGAAAAGTATCACGTACACGCATCAAGCTATTTTTAGCAGCGAGTAAATTGTGCTCGTGATGCTGCATGAGCCACTGCCAAGCGTCATTGTCGAGTTGAATTTCGAGCTTCTCTGCTTCAGCAGTTAAAATTCTTTGACGGTCTTGCGGATAGTTGGCAGTCAAAGCAACAACAACACCGTTAGCTTCGACAACTTGGAAAAAAGCAGACTTTAAACTACTACTGTCTTGTTTAGGTAAAACAATTAACAGCAGGTTAGTTTCATTATGCTGAATATAGCTTTTAAGCTGTTTTAGACCATTTGCATCGGGCTTGATATTGCCATGAACTTCAATCGCAAGTTGCTGCGAAAATAAAGACAAGCTGTTCAGTGCATTAAAAACATTTTTCCAGTCACTCACGCTACTAATGTCATAGCGCTGTCTTTCAATGTCTTGCTGCTGCCAGCTTTTGCGGAAAGTATCTAATAAGTTTTGTTCAAGTAATGGTTCCTGTCCATGCAGAATCCACGCACCCCGAGCTTCCGGAATGCGTTTAAGAGCTTGTAAATAGTCAAGTTTCATTACTTAAGAACAAATAAATCTTATGGTTGAGCTTTTGGTAAGCGGTTTGCTGAAATTTGACGAGTAATTTGCTGTGCAATGTCATCAATCACAATACGTTGTAAGTAACCTTCTTGCTGGTTCTCAGTGTTAACCGTTGCCAAGTCGTATTGATAACTACGAGATGCAGTTAAAGTACGCGGCTCGGTAATTTTATTACCTTGACGGTCTTCAATTTGGAAAGTCACAGTCAAGCGTAATAACACTTCTGTAAGCTTACCATTTAGAAGTTGACGACGCGGTGTGTACTCTAAAACATGAAGAACATACGCATCATTGTCATTGCTGAACTGAACGCCATTTGCAGCTAAATACACTTTTAATTGTGTTTCTAGGTCATCGGTTTTTGCCGGTAACTCAAGGCTTAACTTTTTATAAACAAGTGGAGTCGCAGTCGGGTTAGTTCCTTTTAAATGAAAACCACACCCGACTAAGCCTGCACTAAGGCCTAAGGTTAAAACAACAGCGGCTAAACGTTGGGCTAAGTGCATGCTTGATCCTCTCATTAATACCTGTAATTAAACCACGAGGTTAACCAATTTGTTTGGAACCACAATTTCTTTTTTGGTTGGTCCTGTTAAGAACTGTTGCACTTCTGGTAATGCTTTAGCTTGAGCTAATAATTCATCTTTAGAAATATCAACAGAAACTTCAAGTTTACCGCGAAGTTTACCATTTACTTGTACAACAATCGTTTGGGTATTACGTGTTAACGCAGAAGCATCAACTTCAGGGAAGATCGCTGCTGTTAAGTCCGTACCAAATTGAGCCAATAAAGTTTGGCTTAAATGTGGTGCAAATGGCGCAAGCAACGTTAACAATGTTGTGATTGCTTCACGTTCTACAGCAATGTCATTGTCATCTTTAGCTTCAAACTTGTTGCTTGCGTTTAATAATTCCATCAATGCAGCAATTGCAGTGTTGAATGCATGACGACGTTCAATATCATCACTTACTTTTTGAATCGTTTCGTGAGTCTTACGACGTAAATCTTGAGCATCTTTAGACAAGTTCGCTGTATCGATTGCAGTTGCAGCGTTTCCTTTTTCAAGGAAGCTTGCTACAAGACGCCATACACGTTTCAAGAAACGGTTAGCACCTTCAACACCTGCATCAGACCATTCTAAAGATTGATCTGGTGGAGCAGCAAACATCATAAATACACGTGCTGTATCTGCGCCGTATTGATCAATAATGGCTTGTGGGTCAATACCGTTATTTTTCGACTTAGACATTTTTTCTTGTCCGCCGATAATCACTTCTTGACCGTCACCTGAATATTTTGCAGAAATGATGCGACCTTTCTCATCACGTTCTAATTCGATGTCAGCAGGGTTGAACCAAGTTTTCTTACCATTTTCTGCTTCACGATAGAATGTATCTGCAAGCACCATGCCTTGAGTTAACAAGTTAGTAAATGGTTCATTACCTTGTACAACGCCTTCATCACGCATTAATTTGTGGAAGAAACGTGCATAAAGTAAGTGAAGAATCGCGTGTTCAACACCACCAATATATTGGTTTACAGGAAGCCAGTTTTGAGCTGCTTCAGGTTTAACCATACCGCCAGTGAAGTCTGGAGACGCATAGCGTGCGTAGTACCAAGATGACTCTACGAATGTATCCAATGTATCTGTTTCACGGCGTGCATCGCCACCACAGCAAGGACATTTCGTTTCATAGAATTCAGGCATTTTATTAAGCGGGTTACCTGAACCATCTGGAACAACGTCAGTTGGTAATACAACCGGGAGTTGGTCTTCTGGAACTGTGACTTGACCACAAGTATCACAGTTAATCATTGGAATTGGACAACCCCAGTAACGTTGACGAGAAACACCCCAGTCACGTAAACGGAATTGAACTTTAGAGTTTGCTAAACCTTGTGGTTCTAATTTCGCAAGGAATGCGTCAAACGCAGCTTGGAATTCTAAACCGTCAAACTCGCCAGAGTTAACAAGTTTACCTTCTTTAGAACCGTACCATTCTTGCCACTCAGTTGCAGAGTAGTCTGCATCGTCAGCGCCTTTGGCATCAATCACTTGCTTAATTGGCAAGTTGAACTTGTTCGCAAATTCAAAATCACGCTCGTCATGTGCTGGTACAGCCATCACTGCGCCAGAACCGTAAGACATTAATACGTAGTTTGCAATCCAGACAGGAAGGTCTTCACCAGTTACAGGGTGTTTTACAAACAAGCCTGTTGCCATGCCTTTTTTCTCGGCTGTTGCCAAGTCAGCTTCTGCAACTGAACCCATGCGGCATTCTTCAATAAATGCAGCCAATTCAGGGTTGTTTTCAGCAGCTTTAAGCGCAAGAGGGTGTTCTGCTGCAACAGCAACATATGTCACGCCCATAAGCGTGTCAGCACGTGTTGTATAAACAGTTAAGCCGTCAGCATAAATTTCGGTATTGGCAGATGGGAAAGTAATTTCCATACCAGTAGAGCGACCAATCCAGTTACGTTGCATGGTCAACACTTGTTGAGGCCAGCCGTCTTGTAAAGTGTCTAGGTCATCTAATAATTCTTGTGCATAGTCCGTAATACGGAAGTAGTACATTGGAATATCGCGTTTTTCAACCAATGCACCAGAACGCCAACCGCGACCATTTTCAACTTGTTCGTTTGCCAAAACTGTTTGGTCAACTGGATCCCAGTTCACTGTTGAAAGTTTACGGTAGATCAAACCTTTTTTATAAAGTTGAACGAACAACCATTGTTCCCAGTGATAGTACTCTGGTGTACAAGTTGCAAATTCACGGTCCCAATCTACAGATAGACCTAATTTTTTTAATTGGTCACGCATATAAGCGATGTTTTCAAATGTCCATTTTGCCGGAGCAACTTTATGGGCAATTGCAGCGTTTTCCGCAGGTAAGCCAAACGCATCCCAACCCATAGGTTGTAATACGGTTTCGCCTTTTAAACGGTAGAAACGGCTAATTACGTCGCCAATTGTATAGTTACGCACATGACCCATGTGCAGTTTGCCACTTGGGTAAGGGAACATTGACAGGATGTAACGATGTTTACCTTCGACAGTGTCGGCAACTTTAAAGACTTTACGATTTTCCCAATCTTGTTGGACGGATGGTTCAATCGTGTTTGCTTGATATTCTGGGTCAATGTGAGAAATAGTCATAGACGTAAGCTATACAACGAAAATTGAAATGAAAGATTGCTGCACAGCATAGCGCAAAATAAAGGAAAATGTCAGTTTTTAGATCACGATTTTATCTTTTAATATGAGCTATAAAAATTTCCCAACTCATTCTTCTTTATTTTAAATCCAAGAAGAGTGGTGAAAGTATTCACCACTCTCATTTTACTTATCGTGGTGCTGAAGCGGATGGGGCAGGTGGCGCAGGTGGAACTGCTGCTGCGGGTGCAGTTTTTTCCTGCACGGCATTAGGTGCTGCTGGTACGGCCTTATCTGTTTTATCTTGAGCCGGTTGTTCAGGGCTTGGTGTCGAATTTTTTACCGATGGCTGAGTGCCATAAGTCGAAACTTTGTTCAAATGCTTCGCGCCTTTAGGCGGTGGTGTGGTGGTGTAATGTGTCGAGCCACTTTGGTCTACCCATTTGTAATATTGCTCTGCCTGACTTTGAGTTGAGCAAACTAAAATCGCTGTTGTAACTGCTGTATATAGGCTTGTTTTTAAATAAGATAAATTCATATTAGATGTTCCCCAAAAAATACTGACTATATTTAAATAAAGTTCAAAAATAAGCAATTTAGAATGCAGGGTTTTATATAAAAAAGAGTGATTTTTTAATAAAAATGGAGAGGGAATGAACAAATTTTCGGCTCAATATTAGCTTAAAAAAACAGCAGCTAAAAATTTTTATGGAAAAACCATTTCTTTATTCTTGACTTTGTATATAGAAACAACAAAAATGCTTTCTCTAGTTTTATATGTATTTACTCGATCACCCTTCGAATAAATATCATGTTTTGTAATAGACATTCTCTCTAGCCGAGAGATTGATTTTACTAAAGTATGTATATCCAGACATGCTTTATTAATGTTAAAACAGCTTATACGGCTGAAAACAGAAATTTTTCTATTGCGACGAAAACTAGACAATATGTGTGCTATAACAGTGCAGACAATTCAATGAATGAAACACTATTTGTGCCTTCCATAAATAGTGATAAAAATTTTAGGGTGAATCACGTTGGAACTTTTATCTGGTGGTGAAATGCTCGTTCGTGCTCTTGCGGACGAAGGCGTTGAACATGTTTTTGGTTATCCAGGCGGCGCTGTATTACATATTTATGATGCGCTATTTCAACAAGACAAAATCAATCATTACCTCGTGCGCCATGAGCAAGCTGCTGGTCATATGGCAGATGCATACTCGCGTGCTACAGGTAAGACTGGCGTAGTACTGGTCACTTCTGGCCCAGGCGCAACCAATACAGTAACTCCAATTGCAACAGCTTATATGGACTCAATCCCGATGGTGATTTTGTCTGGCCAGGTTGCATCACATCTTATTGGTGAAGACGCTTTCCAGGAAACTGACATGGTTGGTATTTCACGTCCTATCGTGAAACACAGCTTTCAGGTCCGTCACGCGAGTGAAATCCCTGCAATTATTAAAAAAGCATTCTATATCGCTTCAAGTGGGCGCCCTGGTCCGGTTGTAGTCGATATTCCTAAAGATGCGACGAACCCTGCAGAAAAGTTTGCATACGAATATCCTGAAAAAGTGAAGATGCGTTCATATCAACCGCCTTCACGCGGCCACTCTGGTCAGATTCGTAAAGCAATTGATGAATTACTTACTGCAAAACGTCCTGTTATTTATACAGGTGGTGGTGTCGTACAAGGGAATGCTTCTGCTTTATTAACTGAACTTGCGCATCGTCTTGGTTATCCGGTAACTAACACACTTATGGGGTTAGGCGGATTCCCGGGTGATGACCCTCAGTTTATTGGCATGCTGGGTATGCATGGTACATATGAAGCCAACATGGCAATGCACAATGCAGACGTAATTTTGGCAATTGGTGCGCGTTTTGATGACCGCGTAACAAATAACCCTGCCAAGTTCTGCCCGAACTCAAAAGTGATTCATGTCGATATCGATCCTGCGACCATTTCAAAAACGATTATGGCGCATATTCCTATCGTTGGTGCAGTAGAGCCTGTTCTTCAAGAAATGTTGGCACAGTTAAAACAGTTAAATGTGTCTAAACCAAATCCTGAAGCAATTGAGGCTTGGTGGTCTCAAATTAATGAATGGCGCAAAGTTCATGGTTTGAAATATGAAAACCTATCTGATGGCACCATGAAGCCACAGCAGGTTGTTGAAACTTTATATAAAGTGACCAATGGTGATGCCATCATTACTTCTGACGTTGGTCAACATCAGATGTTTGGTGCACTTTATTATAAGTACAAACGTCCTCGCCAATGGATCAACTCTGGTGGTCTTGGCACCATGGGTGTTGGTTTACCTTATGCAATGGCTGCGAAGCTGGCGTTCCCAGATCAGCAAGTTGTTTGTATTACGGGTGAAGCTTCAATTCAGATGTGTATTCAGGAACTTTCAACCTGTAAACAATATGGTTTGAACGTAAAAATCTTGTGCTTGAATAACCGTGCATTAGGTATGGTTAAGCAATGGCAAGATATGAACTATGAAGGTCGTCATTCAAGCTCTTATGTTGAATCATTACCTGACTTTGCCAAGTTAATGGAAGCTTATGGTCATGTCGGCATTCAAATTGATCATGCCGATGAACTTGAGTCGAAGCTTGCAGAAGCAATGGCAATTAATGATAAATGCGTATTTATCAACGTTATGGTTGACCGCACAGAACACGTTTATCCAATGTTGATTGCGGGTCAGTCTATGAAGGACATGTGGTTAGGTAAAGGGGAGCGTACATAATGAGACACATTATTTCTGTACTCGTTGAAAACGAAGCTGGTGCGCTTTCTCGCCTTGTTGGTTTATTTAGCCAACGTGGATATAACATTGAAACCCTTAATGTTGCACCAACCGAAGATCCGACATTATCACGTCTGACTTTAACGACTTATGGCGATGACCATAAAATCGAACAAATTACGAAACAGCTCAACAAACTTGTTGAGGTGGTAAAAGTAGTTGATTTATCAGAAGGTGCACACATCGAACGTGAACTCATGCTAATTAAAGTAAAAGCATTAGGAGCTTCACGTGCCGAAATTAAGCGCACTGCGGATATTTTCCGTGCGCAAATCGTAGATGTGACACCAACGACCTATACCATTCAAATAGCAGGGACAACTGAAAAATTAGATGGTTTTATCGATGCACTTGCAGAAAACACCATTCTAGAAGTCGTTCGTTCAGGGGTATCTGGTATCGCCCGTGGCGAAAAAGTTTTAGCCATTTAATTTTTTAAAAAGTATTTTAGCGGAGAACACAAATGCAAATTTTTTACGATAAAGACTGTGACTTATCAATCATCCAAGGCAAGAAAGTAGCGATTATTGGTTACGGTTCTCAAGGTCATGCACATGCACTTAACCTTAAAGACTCAGGCGTAGACGTAACTGTAGGTTTACGTGCAGATTCAGCTTCTTGGAAGAAAGCTGAAAATGCTGGTCTTAAAGTTGCTGAAGTTCCAGCAGCAGTTAAGCAAGCTGACCTCGTAATGATTTTGACTCCAGATGAATTCCAATCACAACTTTACCGTGACGTGATTGAGCCAAACATCAAAGAAGGCGCGACTTTAGCATTTGCTCATGGTTTCTCTGTTCTATATAACCAAGTTGTTCCACGTAAAGACTTAGACGTAATCATGGTTGCGCCTAAAGCTCCTGGTCACACAGTACGTTCAGAATTCCAACGTGGTTCAGGTGTTCCTGACCTAATTGCAATTCACCAAGATGCTTCTGGTAATGCACGTAACGTTGCGCTTTCTTACGCTTCTGGCGTAGGTGGTGGCCGTACAGGTATTATCGAAACTTCATTCCGTGAAGAAACTGAAACTGACTTATTCGGTGAGCAAGCAGTTCTTTGTGGTGGTGCAGTTGAACTTGTTAAAATGGGCTACGAAACTTTGGTTGAAGCTGGTTATGCACCAGAAATGGCTTATTTCGAATGCTTACACGAACTTAAGTTAATCGTTGACTTGATGTTCGAAGGCGGTATCGCTGACATGAACTACTCAGTTTCTAACAACGCTGAGTACGGTGAATACGTAACTGGTCCTGAAGTAATTAATGAACAATCTCGTGAAGCAATGCGTAATGCATTAAAACGTATTCAATCTGGTGAATACGCGAAGATGTTCATCCAAGAAGGTGCGTTGAACTACCCATCTATGACAGCTCGTCGCCGTCAAAATGCTGCACACGGTATTGAAGTAACTGGTAATAAGTTACGTGCGATGATGCCTTGGATTCAAGCGAACAAGATCGTAGATAAAGAGAAAAACTAATACTCTTTTCTATTGTTTTAAAAAAACCCTGCTAAATGCAGGGTTTTTTATTTTAATTGTTCTAAATTGAGCTTAAAAAAACATCATTAAGGTCAATTGACCTAGACTTAAGAAATTCTATATTTTTCATATAATTGGATGCTTAATTTTTGGTTACTTTATTGATTTCTAAAGTAAAAAATGCTTGACCAAATGTTAGATAATGTTATTGTTTATAACTGACTAAAAAAGTCGAATTTACTAATTTTCTTTAACGTGTTTAATTGTATTTTGTGCAATGAATTGAACAAAATAAAAAAAAGTATTGAATAATCATGGAAGTCCAGTATGGGTCATGTTGATTACGATAGCACATTGATCGTCGGCTCTTTTATTGCGGCTGGCGTTATCTGCTATATTGTGATTTCCATGGAGCAGTTAATATTTAAGCAAGCTTATAAAAAAGTTGAACCGCTTATTTTATTACTGAATGGTTTATTGCTCGCAGCAGCCATTAGTATTGTCCATATCGTAGGCATGCAGGCTTACCATTTATTTGAAACAGCCTATTCTAATATTTCTTTAGTAGTACTTTCTTTTGGAATTAGTGCTGTACTTTCATGTATCTCAATTTGGCTCACTACTCGCTTTACACTACCATTATTTAGGTTGGTTTTAAGTTCAGTCATTATGGGAATTGGTATTTCCGCTTCGTACTATGTAAGTATGTTGGGCTGGAATATTGATATTTATAAGAAAGATTACACGTCATTTCTCATTTTATTTTCTGTCTTAATTGCCATGAGTGGGTCGGGTTTAGCTTTCTTGCTAGCCTATAAATTAAAAGAGAGCGAACGTAATCGGGTGAGTTTAAAACTCGCTTTTGCAGTCATGATGACCTTAAGCATTATGGGTATGCACTATACGGCACTCATTGCGACCAATATTACCGATAAATTTGTGAGCCAATATCAGGCTGAACATGACTTGCTGCTGTTTACCATTATTTTGGTCACTTGTTTGGTGCTGGTCGCGAGTTTTATTGTTGCAGTGCTGGAGCAGCGACTAAATCAACGAAATTTAGAACTACGTAAAGCCAATAAAGAACTCGCCAATCTCTCCATTCAAGATAATCTAACTAAGTTACCAAACAGACTTTATTTAGTTGATTACGCAGAAGTTCTTCTTTCAGACCATCGTTATAAAGACCAAAAAATTGCTTTTCTCTATATCGATTTAGATCGGTTTAAATCGGTAAATGATGCGTTTGGACACCACATTGGTGATCAGCTTCTTATTCAAATGGCCAATCGCTTACATTGGCAACTCAATGAAAAATGTAAGTTGCTTCGAATTGGTGGGGATGAGTTTTTATTAATAGCTGAAAATACTGATATCGATGGAGCAGTGCATTTAGCAGAAAAAGTATTGCAGCTTATTCAAGAAAGTTACCAAATATCTGGTAAAGAAATTAATATTTCGGCAAGTCTTGGTATCGCACTGTTTCCAGAACATGGGCAAAATGTTCAAGACCTGCTGATGAATGCCGACGCTGCCATGCTGATGTCAAAAGAGCAGGGCCGCAATACTTATACCGTCTTTAGTTATTCTACCCATCAACAAGAAACAAGAAGTCAGTCAAAACTGATCAATGATTTATATAAAGCAGTCGATGAAAAACAATTTGTTCTTTATTACCAACCGAAGTTTAATACCAACCTTGAGATTTGCGGGGTAGAGGCACTCATTCGTTGGAACCACCCAACTTTGGGTATGCTCACGCCACATATGTTTATTGGCGGTGCAGAAAAGACGGGTTTAATTATTCCAATGGGATATTGGGCGCTTGAGCAAGCCTGTCAGCAAATTCAGGAATGGGAACGCAGCAACACTCAGTTTTATCCAATCGCAGTTAATTTATCGGCCTTACAGTTTGAAAATAAAAAGCTCTTTAGTACCCTCGAAGGCTTGTTAAAAAAATACCAAATTCAGCCGCATCACCTTATTGTTGAAATTACCGAATCGACAGCTATGCGGCATATCGACTTAAGCATTCGTGCTTGTGAACGATTGCGAGATATGGGTATTCGTGTGGCAATTGATGACTTTGGAACAGGCCACTCAAGCTTCTTATATTTAAAAGATTTACCAGTCGATGAACTTAAAATTGACCGTGGTTTTATTGTCGATTTAAAACCGGGTTCAAAAGAAGAAGTCATTTTAGAAAGTATTATTCATTTGGCGAAAAAGCTAGGTTTGACCGTAACCGCCGAAGGGGTGGAAACTCAGCAGCAAGTTGAAATTTTAACGCGTTTAGGTTGTCAGCAGTTCCAAGGCTACTTGTTGGGTATGCCTGTTAATGTAGGGCAACTGATTCAGTCACAAGGCGCTCATTTTGTTTAATCTAAACCTTGGGTTAAATTAAAAAATACTTGTTTATATAATATCTAAAATAATAATTTAGTTAATCTAATGAAAAACAATAAGAAATTTAAAATCTTGGCATAAATTCCACATTGACACTTTAAAACTCTCAGATTATGCTTTGCCTGCTGGCCTACATTGCCAGCCGGTTGTCGCAGACCGTTTCACACCGCATCAGAGCTATTTCATCTGAGGAATAGTTTTGTGTGTACACTCGTCCCCTCTCGTAGCGGTAGGACGGGAGAGGGACACCTTCGGGTGTGCTAGTTGTGTGACTAGTCTGCGAACCCTCTTTCGTTCTGCCACCATAATTCTAAATTAATGCTTTGGCAGAACTCCAAATATAAGGAGTTGGCTATGCATACTATTTTTATACCACCAGATTAGTCTTTAACAGGGTTTGATTACTTTTGAGTTTTCAGACTTTAGTTCGTCACGACTAAAAAATCATATGAACAATAAAACTTGAGATGCGTTAGGGCCATCTTTGGGGCCTTTGCATGCTTTTTTTGCCTAAAGCATAAGTTGCAGCCGTTTTCTCTCATTTAGACACAACAAGAAATTATTTTATAACGGTACATATATGCCATATTCAGATCTCTCATTTCGCGCGTTAAGTGCGCTGCATAAGTGTCGCTACCTTTTTAGTCAACATGGCTTTCACAACGTCGGCGTCGACCGCCTTGTGAGAGAGGCAGAGGTCCCGAAAGCCTCATTTTATAACTATTTCCACTCTAAACAGCGGCTGATTGA
This sequence comes from Acinetobacter sp. ABJ-A23_2, assembly GCF_044538765.1. Lineage (NCBI taxonomy): Bacteria > Pseudomonadati > Pseudomonadota > Gammaproteobacteria > Moraxellales > Moraxellaceae > Acinetobacter > Acinetobacter sp. ABJ-A23_2. The sequence goes on along the minus strand of NZ_JBIUCP010000002.1, from coordinate 3,341 downwards.
AATGTGCCTAAACTTTCAAAAAGATGCCTTAAAAGAGCAAGTACACTCAATCATTTACATACAAAAAGATTTAGCCTTACGTGAAAAGCTCAAGAAGATTTTCTTTTTACATACCAATTTAAATGGTAACTATTACTTATTATTTAGAGCTATTTTTGAAATTGAAAAAATCTACCCGACAGCTTATCAAGTGGTGGTGCAGTATAGACATTGGCTCATTAATGAAATCTGTAATTTGCTTTTAACCCTAAAGAAAGAAGCTACCCAACAAGATGCTTATATGTTTTTATTTGTCATGGATGGGGCGATTATGCAATTACTCGATGCAAACAGGGGAGATACGCGAGATATGTTACTCGTGTATATTTTAAAGAGTATATTTATGAGTGATTAATTAATTTAAATAAATACTTTTTTTAATCTTATAGTTTTATTAATCAATATTTTTAAAGATTGAGCTTATTTAAAAAAAGCCGTTATGTGTTTAAACATATCGGCTTAATTTATAAGATTAACAAGAAGCAATAAGCCTAATTGAATAAGAGAGTTTTTAATAAAAACCTATCAATCGTTAAAAAAGATTTGTTAATGCAGTTTACAAAAAATAACTTAAAACTATTTAAGCGGCTGCATAACTTTGTCTTGTTTCAAGCTCAATCAGCTTATTTATATAAGACCATGTTTCTTCAGCGTTAATTTCAGGCTTATTAATGGTGCCATCAATAATAAGTCCATCTATAATATTAAGAAAAAGACTACTTAAGACTTTAGGGTCTTCAATTTCTAAATCTAAAAATATAGACATGACTAAATTGAAAATCCAGTATCTATATTCATTTACTTGAGTTTTTATAGATGGATACATCTGTAAAACTTCTATAGTCGCTTTCTTAAATAAGCAACCATTAAAATCTTCAGTGTTAATCCAGTCCATATACCAGTTAAAAACATTCTTAAGTTTGTTTAACGGGTCATGGGTACTATTAACCTTTTCTAATAGGGAGGCTTGAACCTCTACAATTCTTCGTTGAAGACACTCTTCAATTAAAACTTCCTTAGAAGAGAAGTACTTATAGAAAGTCATTTTTGCAACATTGGACTCAGCAATAATTTTGTCTACCCCAATAGAGGTATAACTTTTCTGATTAAAAAGGGTCATTGCTGTTGTTATAATCGTTTCTCTTTTTGACATTGGTTGCCCCGTCATAGATATTTTTTGATTAACTTTGCTATTGTAAAGTATGAAAGCTTAAATAAAACTTATTTTATGATATTTAAAAAACCATATTTATTCAATAGTTTGGTATATTTTAAAAAATAACAATATATGTATTTTATTGGCAATAGTTTACTTTTTTAAATAATATTAATTAATCCATTGATTTGTTGAGATAATGAACATAATATCGATTCGTTAAGTATGGGTATACGGAATTTATCCTTTTAGCGACTGAGTGCGAAATGGAAATAGAGGGATGGCCCTTAGCTTAACTATAAGAAAAACTTTTTATAGAGAATGATTATGTCAAAAAAATTTGAAGACTTTGATAATCCAAGACAAAAAGCATTACAAGGTATGAAAAACAGTATTTCTGCCCAACAGTGGGAAGAAAACTTACAGTTTCTCAAACATTTAAGGAATAGAATTGCACATTTGCCAGTAAGTCATCATCCAGCCATTGAAATATTAAATAACGGTTATCTTGATAAACAAACCTTGACACGTATTCATTTAGAATATCGCCATGCCATCGTACAAATTTTTACTGATGCTTTATTAAAAGCACAGTTTCTCACAAAGCAACTCGAACCAAAGCTTCACTCGGGCGCTAAAATGTTTCCACGGGTGTTATTAAGCTTAAATATATTGGATGAATTCGGGTTTAGACCAGGTTTAGGTAAAGATAATTATTATTTAGGGAACCCTGAATATGCACATTATCCATTATATGAAGACTTATTAAATGACTATGGTTTGACTGAGGCTGACCGCCGCAATTATAAACCTTCAAAAATTGCAGATCAGGTGAGAACATTCTTAGAAGACTCTTATGATAGCTATATCAATGTCGTGGCTTTATTGGCTGTGGCAGAAGAAGAAGTCATTCTGTTTAGCCCACCATTACGACAAGCAACCAAGTTTGTAAATATCGATGTTGAGGGTGGTGGTTATTACCACGTACATGGTGTTTCAACAGATGAAACGGCAGAAGCTGCCGATGATGACCATCAAGACGACTTGTGGTTTGCATTAGCACAAGCCATTACCAAAGATGATTATGAAAGCTTGACCAAAGTATGTCTTGAGTATTGTGCATTGTGGACTGAGTTTTGGGACGCGCAAATTGCCGATATTCAATTTATTGAAGAAAAGAAATTGGCATAAGCGTCTAAGTTTATTCATAAAAAGCCTGTTTATATTGAACAGGCTTTTTTAATGGTGAAAGCCATGAGTTCTTTAGAGCTTCACCAAGTGAAATGCTGGAGCATTAAGAATGCCAATAACAGTCTTAGGAGCATTATTTATTGCTGGGAAATATTCTTATGATGTATTTGATCCATATCTTTTAGTTCAGCTAATGGTGTGAACTACTACCTTATTATAGTCAATATGTGAACCAATCACACATTTTGATGGAAAAAACAACGATTAGATAATATTTTTTTACTTCCTCATCTTATTAGTTTTTTAGATAGAAAATAGTGACATTAATTGTCACATTTTATAGGAAAACATTCTTTTTCCCTAAGACTAGTAAGGAAAGTTTTACCATTTGGTAAGTAAAAAATGTCACCAATTTAAAAAAGCCAATAAAAATATTTATAAAACTTATTATTTACTCCTGTTTAAACTCATATTCAAAAATATGCATCTATTGACACTATAATAATAAAACCTTTAACCTTAATTAAATATTTACTGGTTGGTTTTAAATCTTCTAAATAATATGGAGATTTATTTTGGGTTGTATAATATGATTTTACAACGCTATAAAATAGTTTTCGGTGGAACAATAGGGGCTGGAAAAACGTCGGCAATTAAAAGCTTATCCGATATTCCAGTTTTATCCACTGAAGCTTTAAATACGGATCATCAAACACATAATAAATTACTCACTACTGTGGGAATTGATTATGGGGAGGTGATATTAGAAGATAATACAATTGTTGGTTTATATGGGACTCCTGGACAAGAGCGTTTTAATTTCATGTGGGAAATTATTTGTCAGGGAGCACTAGGTGTTATTATCTTAATTGACCATTCAAATCCTGATCGCCTAAACCATTTAAAATATTATATTGATGCTTTTAAAAAATATGATGTTCATATGGTTATTGGT
>NZ_JBIUCP010000019.1:0-67415 GCF_044538765.1 Acinetobacter sp. ABJ-A23_2 | reverse complement strand
ATGAGAATAGATGCTATTTACAAAATTTATAACAAACTAAGCCTATGGAGCATTTTTTAAAAGTAATTTTCATATTAAAGCTACAAAATTTTCAATTTTACATAAGCAAACCTTAATACTTAAACAAGTCTCTAATAAGAAAAGCTTAACGGTGTAAGGTATCAAATTATATCTAACCTGTTAAACATAACAGTATTTAATTGGCAATAATTTATGTTATTTATCAATAGATTCCTAATTCAGGTTGCTTGAACAGGTAGCATGGCCAGCATCCCCCCTCATTTTCCAATCTCAACAGATGGTTTTATTCGCATGAATGAAAACCAGCTTATGAATTATCCTTTCCAACACGTCATATCTATTATTGAGTCTACACACATTAAAGAGTCTCAAATTATCTATTATGGTTTTACTGAATGGGCCACATTAAAGACCCCAGCTTTAAGTACCGGATGGGACTGGGAGTTCGTAGAGCAAAATGGTTTTGCTAGCTTAAAACGAATTGGCCTACCCAGAAGCAATATTATGATTGTTGATGTGTCTGGTACAGATATTGGATTTGATGTTACTGAAACACTGATTGAAAGAAAAATAGATACTCTGTTTTGGGAACAGTTCATTTATGCTCAAATCAATGCAACATTAACAAAGTCTAAATTAAGTCTGAATTTCTCTTAGAAACCTGTAAATTTTTACAGTTACCGCCTTCCCAGCTGTTCAGTAAAGTCACATCAAAAATAAGTGGAAGCACTTGTAATGAACATTATTGCTGGATTTCAAAACAATTTTTCAGAAGGCTTATATACCAAATTTAAAAGTTACCGTTACAGGGTATTTGTTGAACATTTGGGATGGGAGTTAAACTGCCCACATAATGAAGAACTAGATCAATTTGATAAAATCGATACAGCTTATGTGGTTGCTCAAGATAGAGAATCCAATATTATTGGCTGTGCCAGACTATTACCCACGACTCAGCCCTATTTATTGGGTGAAATATTTCCTCAATTACTCAATGGAATGCCTATTCCCTGCTCACCAGAAATTTGGGAGCTCTCAAGATTCTCTGCTGTAGATTTCTCGAATCCACCTACCACAGCAAGTCAAGCAGTGTCATCGCCAGTTTCTATTGCAATTCTGCAAGAAGCTATTAACTTTGCAAGAGAACAAGGGGCCAAACAACTTATTACGACCTCTCCTCTTGGTGTAGAGCGTTTATTACGTGCTGCGGGTTTTCGTGCCCATCGTGCAGGCCCACCAATGACGATTGATGGATATTCGATGTTTGCATGTTTAATTGATGTGTAATTGTTTAAAGGTTAACTCTTGCTGCTTTAGCATGAGTTAACCTATTTTTCTATAACCAAGAAATATACATACCACCAAGACAAAAATAACGCTTATCAATCAGTCTTGGTTTTTAAATTTAAGTTTACTTTTTTATGATAATCCTCATCCGTTTTAGTCGTCCAGTCACGCGGCATAAAGGAGGTCGATATAATGGCAACGATAGCCATACTTCCAATATAAAGCATAATTAAATATGGATTACCTTGCCCAACACTAAGCAGTTTAGTGGCAATCATCGGTGCTAAACCACCGCCTAATACACCAGCCAACTGTACCGAAATAGAGATTCCGCTGTAGCGAATTTCCGCAGGAAATTGACGGGCGAAAAGCTGAGCTTGTGGTGCATACATAATCGGGAAAACCACGCCAATTGCTAACACAATTGCTGTCCAGACGAGTACCGGATCTTTTGTGTTGAGCATGGTGAAAAATGGATAGCAGTAAAGTGCCAATATGCATAAACCAAACATGAACATATTGCGTTGACCCACTTTATCTGACAAATGTCCACATAATGGTGTCATAAATAGAATGACTATTGCACCGCAAATGGTAGCAAACAAAATGTCTTGGCGTGCGATACCAAGTTGCGCAGTGGTATAAGCCAATGTAAAGGTTGAGGCAATATAGAACCATGCGTTTTCGGCAGCACGCGCCAAAATAATAGTGATGAGTTGCTTTGGATGGTTTTTAAAAACTTGTAAGGCAGGAACTTTGACTTCTTCGGACTGCTGTTTTACTTTTTCAAAATCTGGTGACTCTGGTACTTTCACCCGAATGTACCAACCTACTGCTAGTAAAATAATGCTGGCAAGAAATGGTAAACGCCACCCCCAGCTAAACAGTGCTTGTTCAGGTAATAACGACACCAGCCCTAATGCAATTGAGGCTAGCATTAAACCGCCACCGGTACTGGCTTGAGGTAAGCTTCCCCAAAAACCTTTACCACCTTCGGGTGCATGTTCAACGGCCATAAGCACAGCGCCGCCCCACTCACCACCCATTGCCATCCCTTGAATAAATCGCAAGATGACCAGACCAATTGCAGCCCAATAACCAATTGATTCATAAGTAGGTAATAAGCCAATCAGTACGGTTGGGATCCCCATGAGCATCAAGGTCAGTAGTAACATCGATTTACGGCCAATCTTGTCACCAAAGTGACCAAAGACTAAGCCACCTAAGGGCCGCCCAATAAACCCAACGGCATAGGTTGCAAATGCCGCAAGTACACCTGTAAGTGGGTCCAGATTAGGGAAAAATAATTTATTAAAAATCAGTGCCGCCGCCGCACCATAAACAAAAAAGTCATACCACTCAATGGTGGTACCGACCATGCTAGAGATGCCTGCTAATCGATGTGACGACTTTTTAGAATGTGAACCGTTTCCATGTATTGTTTGCATCGTAATATCCTTTTTAGATTTTCTTGTTTTGTCTTTTTTATGCTTATGACCACTCCTGACCATAAGCATGTTCAGGCCTCGCTTTATCTCCTTAAGCTTTTTATATTGTTGTAATTCGGTTTAGCTCAGTTTTTCTAAAATTTGTTCCAACTCCGGATTACGTTCTTGCCACTGTGGCTGTTTGTCTTTATCGACGATGAGTGCGCGAACACCCTCAATAAAGTCCCCATGCTCAAACCAGATATCCTGTAAATCGCGCTCAAGCTGCATACACTGCTGTAACGAAAGCCCACGACCTAAATGTTGCAATTTCAGACTAGTTTGTTTAGCAATAAATGAACGCTGCTGCAAAATACTGAGCATCTTGCTTGCCCAAGTTTTTAAGCTTTCATCTTGTTCATTTTCAAGGCTTTGTTCGATTTCATCTAAATGCTGATATCCGAAGTGTTTACGGATACCTTCCGCTAATTGTTTTAATTCACTTTCAGCAGGATGAGTAATAAATCGGGTAATAATGTGTTCAATTCCCTCTTTAGTTAAACTCGGCGCCTCAACAAGAGCATCTTGTAAAGCTTGTAACTGCTCACTTGGCACATGGTAGTCAATTAAATCGAGGTAAAGCGCATCGCTACTGCTGATCTGCTCGCCCGTAATTGCCATATAAACGCCAATATCATCAAGGCGAGACAGGAAATGCGTTGCGCCAACGTCTGGGAAAAAGCCAATCGCTGTTTCAGGCATAGCAAATCTGGACTTTTCACTGCTTACCACAATGTGACAAGCTTGAGCCAAGCCAAATCCGCCACCTAAAACATAGCCATCAAGCAAGACGATGACTGGCTTTGCATATTCACGCAGTATATCTAGCATTTTATATTCGGCACTAAAGTAGCCTTTGTAGTCGGCTGTGCCATTTTTATAACTGTCGTAGAGATAGCGAATATCGCCACCTGCACAGAAGGCTTTTGGGCTATTTGACTTAATTAATACTGCCTGAACAGCAGCATCATTTCGCCACAGTTCCAATTGGGCACCAATACTTTTAATCATATCTAGCGACAATGCATTAAGATGAGTCACACGGTCTAAGGTAATAATGCCCAACTTACCTTGTTGCTCAATCATTAAGTGATTTTCTGTATTCATTTTATTGATCTCTTATTGATTTTTAAAATTTGGTTTTCGTTTTTCAACGAACGCCTGCATTCCTTCTTTTTGGTCAAATGTTGCAAATATTGAATGGAACATACGTCTTTCAAAACGCAAGCCTTCAGTAAGGTTTACTTCAAAAGCTCGGTTAATGGTTTCTTTAAGCATGATGTTTGCAGTTAAAGATCGTGCCGCAATTTTTTCAGCGGCTTGCAAGGTTTGTTCAAGTAATTCTTCTTTGCTAAACACACGTGCGACTAAACCACTTTGCTCTGCTTCTACAGCACCCATTTGACGAGCGGTAAAACACATTTCCATTGCTTTGGCTTTACCAATAGCATGAGTTAAGCGTTGTGTACCACCAATACCCGGAATTACACCTAAGGTGACTTCAGGCAAACCAAACTTGGCGTTGTCACCACAATAGATAAAGTCACACATGAGCGCCAATTCACAGCCACCACCTAATGCATAGCCACTCACCGCTGCAATTAGAGGTTTACGGCGCTGCGCAATACGATCTGCAAGATGGAAAAAGTCATCAAAATAAATATCAGGAAATGCTAAATCAGCCATTTCTTTAATGTCGGCACCTGCGGCAAAAGCCTTTTCAGAACCTGCCAATACCATACATCCGATTTCGCGGTCTTTTTCGAGCTGATCTAATGCCTGATTAATTTCACTAATTAATTCGCTGTTTAAAGCATTGAGCGCTTGAGGGCGATTTAATGTAATCAGTCCAACCCCATTACGCTTTTCTAATAAAATACTTTGCCACTGCATTACTTATTCCTTGTTCTGATTTTATAGACTACGTGCGATGACTAAACGCTGGATATCACTCGTGCCTTCGTAAATTTGGCAAATACGGGCATCACGATAGATACGTTCAATTGGGAAGTCTCTGAGATAGCCATAGCCACCAAACACTTGTAGTGCACTCGAACACACACGCTCCGTCATTTCTGAAGCAAATAACTTGGCCATTGAAGCTTCATTGAGACATGGTTGACCTGCTTCTTTTAAGCGTGCAGCATAGTGAACCAGTTGTCTCGCTGCTTCAATTTCAGTTGCCATGCTAGCAAGACGAAATGCGATGGTTTGATGCTCAAAAATTGGTTTTCCAAAAGTAATACGCTCTTTGGCATAACGAGTCGCCTCTTCGAGCGCCGCACGTGCTAAACCGACTGCTTGTGCAGCAATACCAATACGTCCACCTTCTAAATTGGCAAGAGCGATTTTCAAGCCCTCACCTTCTTTACCCAGCATAAGGCTTTTATGGATGCGCACATCTGTCAGGGCAATCTGGCAGGTATCTGACGCATGCAGACCGAGTTTTTCTTCAACACGAATTACTTCATAACCCAGCGTTTCACGTGGGACTAAAAATGCACTAATGCCCTTTTTACCCGCGCTCGGATCGGTCACGGCAAATACAATAATGACACCCGCATTATCACCCGAGGTAATAAACTGCTTGGCACCATTTAAGATGTAATCATCGCCATCTTTGACAGCTCGGGTTTTAATAGCTGCCGCATCTGAACCTGTATGCGGCTCAGTTAGGGCAAAAGCACCGATCATTTCACCTTGTGCCAGAGGTTTTAAAAAGCGCTCTTTTTGCTCATCGGTACCAAATTTTAAAATAGGCACACAACCAACCGAGTTATGTACACTCATGATAGTCGAAGTTGCGCCATCTGCTGCCGCAACTTCTTCGAGTGCTAGTACATAGGCTAAGTTACCTGTATCTGAACCGCCCCATTGCTCTGAAACAAGCATACCCATAAAACCGAGTTGTCCCATTTGAGCCAAGGTTTCTTTCGGAAAAGTCCCGTCCCGATCCCAATCACTGGCATAAGGTTTAATTTGTTCTTGGGCGAAACTTTTCGCCATGTCACGGATAAGTAATTGTTCTTCGGTAAATTGCATTATTATTTCCTTTACCCTGCTTTAGCTTGTTGTTTAGCAATTTCTTGATTACGCAATAAAAAGCGCTGAATTTTGCCACTTGGAGTTTTAGGTAATTCACTCACAAATTCAACTAATCGTGGGTAAGCATGAGCAGAAAGTCGTCTTTTAACAAACTGGCTGAGTTCTTCAGCAAGTGTTTCTGATGGTTGAGTAGTCGCGGATAAAATCACAAAAGCCTTAACCACTTCGGTACGGTCTGGGTCAGGCACACCAATCACTGCGGCCTCAACCACTGCATCATGTTCAAGTAAGGCACTTTCTACATCAAAAGGTCCAATCCGATAGCCCGATGTGGTGATCACATCATCGCTACGGCCTACAAAGCTCATGCTGCCATCGGCATGAAGTTCTGCAGTATCGCCCGTTAAGTAGTAATGACCAACAAAAGGCGATTTACGGCTTTCTTTATAGCCACCAAACCACATCATTGGAGATTGGCTAATATCGACTGCTAAAATTCCTGGTGTGTCTGGCGGAAGCTCTTCACCCTGTTCATTGACAATCGCAACACGGTAGCCCGGGCTTGGGAAACCTGCTGAACCAGCATGAATTTCATGTTTTAAACCATGGTGATTACACACCACCATGCCGACTTCGGTTTGTCCGTAATGGTCATAAATCGGAGCATCAAGCATTTGTTTAAACCAGCGAATTACTTCTGGATTCAGCGGTTCACCTGCACTGCTCACGACACGGAACTGCCCTTTTAACGGCGCCATTTGTGCTGGATCAGCCGCCATCATCATGCGGTAAGCCGTTGGTGCACCTGCCAAGTTGTTAACTTTATAATCTTTCACAATTTGGCATAAGCTATCTGTGCTGAACCCACCTTCATAAAACAAAGTAGCGTGGCCCAAGAATAATGGCCCAGTAATCGCATAGTACAAACCATACGCCCAACCCGGATCGGCAATATTCCAAAACGAGTCCTCTTCGGTTAAACCAATGGCATCTTGCATATATCGACCAAAGGCAATCAGTGCTTTTAATGGCACTTCCAATGGTTTCGCTGGCCCTGTAGTGCCTGAAGTAAACATGAGCAAGAAAGGATCTTGAATGCTACGCATGACTAGATCACATTGATCGGACTGCTGCTTCACTTCATTCCAGAAATTAAAATCACCTGCTTTGAGCGGAGTACCTTGTGCGTCGGCCACCGTCATAATTGCAGGGCACTTTTCAATTTCATCAAGCTTGCTACGGTTGCCCATATCGGTCACCACCAGCTTACTTTGTGCAAGCTGAATACGGTGCTCAATTGCTTTTGGACCAAATGCTGTGAATAGCGGTTGATAGACTGCACCAATTCGCCAAGCTGCCAAAATAGTCACGATCAGTTCAGGTGTTCTTGGTAATAATCCTGAAATACGGTCACCAGTTTTCACACCTTGTGCTTTTAAAAAGTTAGCGAACTGACTCGACCATTCTTTTAATTCACGGAAGGTATATTGCTCTTTACGCCCATCTTTTCCTTGCCAGTACAGCGCGATTTTGTCGCCATCTGCATGTCGATCACAACATTCGTAACATGCGTTCAGTGCATTGAGTGAACCTGACAACATCTGTTTTGCAGTACTTTCCAAATCGAAAGCCTGTACAGCATTTTGATAATCCATCATATCTTTTCCCTCAGTCCGGATTTGTTGTTATTCACGACAGGGTTTGATTTATTGGTTTAAAGCCATCCTTTGGCTTTACCGTTATGCCTCTTGTGGTAGGTATTGCTGAATAATGCTCGAAAAATCGAGATTGGCATTACCGCGCATGCACATTTGCTGATAGAGCTGTTGCACCATGCCACCTAATACCACTGGCTGTTTGACTTGGCCCGCAGCCTCTACAGCGAGTCCTAAATCTTTTAGCATCAGCTGAGTCGCAAAGCCGTCTTGATAGCCCCGAGATGCTGGCGCGTTTTCATTAATATGCGGCCATGGGTTACATACATCCGAACTCCAGCAACGACCACTCGAAGTATTAATTACCCCCGCCAATGCTTGTGGGTCAATGCCGAGTTTCACCCCCAACGCCATGCCTTCTGCCACTGCAGCCATTGAAATACCTAAAATCAGGTTATTACAAATTTTGGCAATTTGACCTGCACCCACATCACCACAGTGAACAATATTTTTGCCCATGTGGCTGAGTACAGGTTTTACATCGTTAAAGGTTTGATCATCGGCACCCACCATAAAGGTTAAGGTCCCCGCCTGAGCACCAATGGTTCCACCTGAAACTGGCGCATCACAGATTTTAATATTTTTACTCTGTGCAACAGCGGCAATGTCTTTAATGGTTTGCGGGTCAATAGTACTGCTATCAATGCATAAGCTACCTGCTTTTAGCACCTCTAAAACACCATTTTCACCCAAGTAAACTTCTTTCACATGCTTTGCTGCAGGCAACATGGTAATGACTACATCAGCTTGTTTTGCTGCTGCCTGTGGGCTGTCGCAAACTACGCCACCTGCCTCGGCGAAGTGCTGAATAGCAACTTCACTGAGGTCATAACCGTAAACTTTGATTCCGGCTTTAAGTAGGTTATGGGCCATTCTGCCGCCCATATTGCCTAGACCGATAAAGGCGATATTCATCCGTAATCCCCTTAACGTAAACTAATGGTTGTATTTACACCGCCAACTTCATGGCTATCTTCAAACCAGCGACTGGTAATAGTTTTAGTTTGAGTATAAAACTGGACAGCCTGTTTGCCGTATGGCCCCAAGTCACCAAGTTTTGAACCTCTTGAACCCGTAAAACTAAAGAAAGGCACTGGTACAGGAATTGGAATGTTGATACCCACTTGACCAATATCAATCAGGTTTTGGAAAGTACGTGCAATGGCACCGCTTTGTGTGAATAGGCCTACACCATTACCAAATGGGTTGGCATTAATCAAAGCAATCGCTTCATCGAGTGTATCTACACAAATAATTGAAAGTACCGGGCCAAAGATTTCTTCTTTATAAATACGCATGTCGGTATTTACGCCGCTAAAAATCGTTGCACCTACAAAGTTGCCCGATTCATAGCCTTGAACTTGAACATCACGGCCATCGAGTAACAACTCTGCCCCTTGCTCAACACCGCTATTAATCAAGTCAATTACACGCGCTTTAGCACGTTTTGAAATGACTGGGCCAATGTCAGTATTTGGCTCATGGCCTGCGTTTACTTTTAAGGTTTTCGCTTTTTCGACTAACTCTTGAATCCACTGTTTACTTTCACCCACCATGACTGCGACAGACAATGCCATACAGCGTTGCCCTGCTGCACCGAACGCTGCACCGACCAAGGCATTTAAGGTTTGTTCTTTATTAGCATCAGGCATGACCACTACATGGTTTTTTGCGCCCATCATCGACTGCACGCGTTTACCATGTTGTCCTGCAAGGTTATAAACATGTGTTCCAACCGCTGTTGAGCCCACAAATGAAATCGCTTTAATGTCTTTATGTGTGCACAAACGATCAACCACTTCTTTGCCGCCATGCACAACGTTGAGTACACCCGCTGGAATACCTGCTTGAATGGCAAGTTCAACCAGCATCATGGTTGATAACGGGTCTTGTTCTGATGGTTTTAAAACGAAGGTATTGCCACACACGATTGCCATTGGGAACATCCAAAGTGGAATCATGGCAGGAAAGTTAAACGGCGTAATACCCGCACAGACACCCAAAGGTTGCTGCAATGTGTAAGTGTCTACGCCACGTGCTACACCTTCAACATATTCACCCATTTGCAAAGTGCCGACCGAACACGCATGTTCAACGACTTCTAAACCACGTTGAATATCGCCTTCAGCGTCTGCCAAGGTTTTACCCTGTTCCGCCGTTAGTACTTGTGCAATTTCTTTCATGTTGGCACGAATTAAGTCTTGCAACTTAAGCATGATGCGCATACGTGCCTGAATTGGGGTCTGACGCCAAGAAGCAAAAGCATCTTGTGCAGCCTGAATAGCAGCGTCGACTTCTTCAACCGTTGCAAAAGGCACGCGGCCAATCACTTCCTGAGTTGCAGGGTTAACAATGTCTTGCCATTCTTGTGTTTTAGATTCGATAAACTGTCCGTTAATAAGTAATTTAGCGGTGTCCAATTCGATTTTCTGGATTGTGTTCATAACCTCTCCGTAGGTCATATTTTTATTGTGTTCAGTTATTAGAAAATACTGATCTATGTATTTTCTTTATTCAGGTTTCATTTGAGACTAACAAAGAAAGCTTTGACCACCAACGGAAATTCATGCACGATTGTTGTGCAAATATGCACAAGGATGACAACAAAAATGAAAGTGGATTGGGATCATCTACATTTTTTTCTGGTTTTAGCTCGGACTAAAACGCTGACCAACGCTGCGCGGATTATTGGTGTCGAGCACAGTACAGTAGCTAGACGGATTCAGGCACTAGAACTTGCTTTGGGTACAACGTTGTTTAAGCGTGAAGCGACTGGTTATGAGTTGACACTCGAAGGGATGGCACTTGTTCCTCGAGTTGAGCAAATGGAACAAGCCTTCTTACAAATTGAAAAACCACATCAACCTTTGCAAGGTCGTGTGCGAATTGGCACACCTGAGGGCTTTGGAACTGCATTTTTAGCACGCTTACTGGCTGAGTTCTCAATTCAGTATCCACTGCTGACCATCGATCTAATTCCAGTACCAAAAATGATTAAGCTCTCACACCGTGAAGCGGACATTGTGGTATCGATTGAACGCCCAACCTCTGGGCCTTATATCATTACGCGGTTATCAGACTACTGCTTAAAAATTTATGGCAGCCAAAACTATCTAGCGCAAAACCCTCCTATTCGACGTCTAGAAGATTTAACCCAGCATCGCTTTGTAAACTATATTGATGATCTGGTGTATAGCCCCGAGCTGTACTGTTTAGAGCGGTTACCTTTAAAGCTCAATGCTAACTTCCGTAGCAGCAGTATTTTGGCCCAGCAAATTGCGGTCAGTGCGGGTGCAGGGCTTGCGATTTTGCCCAAGTTTCTAGCAGACGATAAACCTGAACTCGAAGAGGTATTAGAGCAGCAAGTTCGCTTTACTCATACCTTCTGGATGCTGACCTTTGTTGATTTACAGCATGAACCGCGCATTAAACTGGTCTGGGATTATTTGCGTAAACAAGCCGATAAATATCAGCACCTACTGGTCGATTAGACACCTCAATAAAAAAGCCAATCAATCATGATTGGCTTTTTTGGTAAATCGAGAAAGGATAATTAAAAGACTTCACGGCCTAGTTTTTTCATACGCGGCTTATAGAACGCATAGTAAGTTACGCTTAAAACCACTAACCATACTGGGCTAACGTAGAGTGCTTTCAATGTATCTGGCTCTAGTGCCAAAATCACTAAAGTAAACAAGAAGAATGCAATGACAACATAAGCCATCAACACTCCGCCCGGCATTTTAAAGGTCGATTTAGCATGTAACTCTGGACTCAACTTACGGTAACGTAAATAGCATGCCATGATCAGAAGCCATACACTAATAAAGAGAATCACACAGAGTGAACTTGCCAAAGTAAATGCTTCCATGGTGTTTGGAACAAAGTACTGAAGCACTGCTCCACCCATAATGAAAATACATGAAAAGATTAAACCATTTGAAGGTACGGCACGTTTTGATAAACGCCCCAATGCACTTGGCGCCTGACCATCTTTCGATAAACCGAACAGCATACGACTGGTTGAAAACACACCGCTGTTCATTGAAGACATCACTGAAGACAGTACGACCAAGTTCATGATGATGGCTGAAACAGGAATACCCGCATTTAAGAACAACTCAACAAATGGGCTTTTATCTGCACGAATGTGATCCCAAGGTGTTACTGACATCACCACAAAGAGTGCCAACACATAGAATAGAATAATACGTACAGGAATCGCGTTAATTGCCTTAGGCAGATTTTTCTCTGGATCTTTGGTTTCAGCGGCTGTTGTACCAATCAATTCGACGCCAATAAAGGCAAACACGGCAATCTGGAAACCTGCCAAAAATCCGCTTACGCCTTTTGGAAATATGCCACCATGCGACCAGACATTACTGATACTTACAACCTCACCATGCGGAGCTTGAAAATGAGTAAGGAGCATGTAGCCACCGACTCCAATCAGGCCAATAATGGCCAAAATCTTAATGAGTGCGAACCAAAATTCAACTTCACCAAACAACTTCACCGTAAGAAGGTTAAGCCCTAAAATGAATAGTACACAGCCTGTACTGATCATGGCCTGTTGCATTGGTGAAAAACTGGCGCCTTCGGGCAACCAGAAACTTAAATAGTTAATGACCGCAGACAAATCAGCAATACCGACCAGTACCCAGCCTAACCAATAGGTCCAACCTATATAATAGCCAGCCCATGGTCCAATCAAATCATATGCCATATCAACAAATGATTTGTAATGTAAGTTGGCAAGCAGTAGTTCACCCAATGCACGCATCAGAAAAAAGAACATACCACCAATTATCATGTAGATAACGAGGATTGAAGGACCTGCGAGGGAGATGGTTTTGCCCGAGCCCATAAATAGGCCGGTTCCAATTGCACCGCCAATAGCAATCATTTGTAGATGGCGATTATTTAATTTCCGTTGTAAATGATCAGGGGAGCTTGCCTCATCGGGATGATGAACCATTGTCATATTAGAAGTCCTTTTTATATTTGCTTAATTTCAATCAGCAACATATAGGGAGAAAATGAACCGTATATCATGGGTTGCTGAGTCTATACATCGGGACAATATGTTCAAGTATATTTTTTCCTTAATTGAACTATCTTTATCCCTGTTTTTTTAAATTGCATTATTTATGTACTGCCTTCACGGCAATTTTAATTATCCAATCTCGATTCACCAGATGAGCCGAAGTGTAGCATGCGATAATGCTTGATGTCGCTTTCCCTCCCCCCTCCAAACTGCACTAGTGATTCAAAAATAAACAACATTATTCCGATAAAAAATAGAAAGAAAATAAAAAAAGCCAATCATGTTCGATTGGCTTTTTAATAAAACTTAATGATCGTTAACGAGTTCACGTCCTAGCTTTTTCATGCGTGGTTTGTACAACATATGATAGGTAACACCTAAAATGATCAACCATACTGGGCTGACATACAAAGCTTTTAAAGTATCTGGCTCTAGCGCCAAAATAACTAAAGTGAAAAGCATAAATGCTAAGACAACATAGCTCATCCAGATGCCACCCGGCATTTTGAAAGTCGATTTTTCATGTAATTCAGGACGTAATTTACGATAGCGTAAATAGCACACCATAATGAGACTCCAAACACTAATGAATAGAATCACACAGAGTGAACTTGCTAACGTAAATGCCTCCATGGTGTTTGGAACAAAGTACTGAAGCACTGCTCCGCCCATAATAAAAGTACAAGAAAAAATTAAACCATTTGAAGGAACTGCGCGTTTTGATAAACGACCAAATGCACCCGGTGCCTGACCATCTTTCGATAGACCAAACAACATACGACTGGTTGAAAACACACCGCTGTTCATTGATGACATCACTGAAGACAGCACCACCAAGTTCATGATGATGGCAGAAACTGGAATACCCGCATTTAAGAATAACTCAACAAACGGGCTTTTATCTGCACGAATGTGATCCCACGGGGTTACTGACATCACAATAAAGAGTGCCAATACATAGAACAGGATAATACGTACCGGAATCGCATTAATTGCTTTCGGTAGGTTCTTTTCTGGGTCTTTGGTTTCAGCAGCTGTTGTACCTACCAGTTCAACCCCGACAAAAGCAAATACAGCAATTTGGAATCCTGCCAAGAAGCCTTCTGTACCTTTCGGGAATAAACCGCCATGTGACCAAACGTTACTCATACTTGCAATAGCGCCCTGTGGAGCTTGGAAATGACTGAAAATCATGTAGCCACCCACTCCGATCAGGCCAATAATCGCCAGAATCTTAATAAGTGCAAACCAGAATTCAATTTCACCAAATAGGCGTACTGTTAGGAGGTTAAGTCCCATCACAAATAATACACAGCCAGCACTAAGCATGGCCTGCTGTATTGGGGAAAAACTTGCACCATCGGGCAACCAGAAGCTCAAATAGTTAATGACTGCTGAAAGGTCCGCAATACCCACCAGCACCCAACCTAACCAATAGGTCCAGCCCAAATAGTAACCGGCCCAAGGACCAATCAGGTCATGAGCCATATCAACAAAAGATTTGTAGTGCAGATTTGCAAGGAGTAACTCACCCATTGCACGCATTAAGAAAAAGAACATGCCTCCAATAATCATATAAATAAAGAGAATTGAAGGGCCTGCGAGGGAGATGGTTTTACCTGAACCCATAAATAGGCCAGTTCCAATTGCACCGCCAATAGCAATCAGTTGTAAATGACGGTTAGACAGTTTTCGTTGCAGATGATCAGGAGAATTTTCCGTATCTGGATGACGAGCCGTTGTCATATTAAAATTCCTTTTTGAATTCCTTTGTTAAGATCAGCAACCTATGGCGAAAATCGAACCGTATGCCATAGGTCACTGAATCTGTTCACCAAAAAATGACTGGATAAACCGTATCTATCTTCCTTCTGTTAGATACATCATCATTTTTGGAGTAAAAACGAATTACTTTTGTGCTGCCATCACGGCAATTTCAATTAACCAATTTGGATTAACCAAATCGGCCTGAATTGTGGCACGCGATGGCGCAACACACCCTTTTAACCAATCAACCCAAATTGCATTTACGGTTGAAAAGTCAGAAAGATTTTTTAAATAGAGCTGTGCAGAGAGCAAACGAGATTTGTCGGTATTGGCTAATGCCAAAAGTTCATCAATTGTGGCAAGAATTTCACGAGTTTGGCCTGCCACGTCTTGCTCGGTATTTTTAGGTACCTGACCTGACAGATAAACCACTTTGTTAAAAACAGTCACGGCGCTCATGACTTCGTTAGTGTTAATCTTTTGTATATCTGAATTAGACATTCGGATTTCCTTATACCTGATTAATAAATTGAACACGGGCGGTGACGGCACACATCAGTTCATAACCCACCGTACCGGATGAAACTGCAACATCATCAATAGGTAAAACAACGCCTGTACTTGATTGGCCCCAAAGCACGACTTCACTGCCGACTTTGGCACTCTCAATGCCCGTTAAATCGACTGCCAACATATCCATGCTGACGCGGCCAATTGTACGAGTGCGGACAGAGTCCACTAAAACAGGCGTACCTGTTGGTGAAATACGCTGATAACCATCGGCATAGCCGCAAGCCACAATCCCAATCGTCATGGGCTGCTCTGCGACAAAGTTTGAGCCATAACCTACGCTTTCATTTGGTTCTAAATGCTGAACGGCAATAATTTCGCTGCGTAAGCTCATGGTCGGTTGTAAGCCCCAATCCGCAATACTATGCGTCGGGTAATCTGGCGAGCTGCCATAGAGCATGATGCCGCTACGGGCATAATCTGATTTGAGCTGGTCTTGATAGCGCAGAATTGCCGCGCTATTACTTACCGATCTTTCACCCGGTAAGTCCTTAACAATTTCTTCAAAGGCAGTGATTTGATAATCAATGCCTTGCTGGCCGAAACGATCAGCATCTGCATCTGAAAAATGCGTCATGTGCGTAATCTTGGACACATTTGCCAAGTTATTTAAACGTTCCCAAGCCTGAACATAGTGTTGTGGTTTAAAACCAAGACGGTTCATTCCACTGTTCATTTTCAAGAAAACATCAAATTGGGCCGAATAAGGATGCTTTTCTACCCACTCAATTTGCGCTTCACTATGAATGGTGAAACTAAGCTGATACTGCACACAATCAAATAAGTCTTGAGGAGAAAAAACTCCTTCGAGCAACAAAATTGGACCTGTCCAACCTAAAGCACGAATGCGTTTTGCTTCATCAAGATCAAGTAAGGCAAAGCCATCTGCTGCTTTAAATGCTTCATAAACACGTTCAATTCCGTGTCCATAAGCATTGGCTTTTACAACGGCAAAGACCTTACTATTTGGCATAGCCTTGCGTACCACCGCCAAGTTATTTTGTAAGGCTTGACGGTGGATTACTGCGGTAATAGGACGAGGCATGATTACTTTCCTAACGTCCGTTATGCAGCATGCGCGTGTGAATAACGCTGAATTGAAAGGCCATCGGTACTGATTTCAGTCTTATGATTCAATACGATGTCACTGATTAATTTTCCTGAACCACATGCCATGGTCCAACCTAAAGTACCGTGACCTGTATTCAAGAACAGATTTTTAAAGCGAGTCGCGCCAATAATTGGAGTACTGTCTGGTGTCATCGGACGTAGACCAGTCCAGAAAGATGCCTGTGCCATATCACCGCCCGGGAACAAGTCCTGAGTAACCATTTGCAAGGTTGCACGGCGGTCTTCGTTCAGACCTAAATTGAAACCACTTAACTCAGCCATACCACCTACGCGAATACGTTGATCAAAACGCGTAATCGCAATCTTGTAGGTTTCATCAAGCACTGTAGATTGCGGAGCAAAAGCAGGGTCAACAATAGGAATCGTCAACGAGTAACCTTTCACAGGATATACAGGCAACTGTAGATCAAGTGGTTTCAAGAAATCACGTGAATAGCTACCAAACGCTAGGACATAACGATCTGCAGTTAAAACTTTACCATTGACCAAAACGCCCTTAATTTGATCGCCTTCAACAATCAATTTTTCTACGTTCTGATTGAACTGGAAGTTAACACCTAGCTCTTTAGCAATTTGAGCTAAAGCATTGGTAAATAAATAACAGTCACCTGTTTCGTCATTTGGTAAGTGTAAACCACCAACCAGTTTATCTTGTGCATTAGCCAAAGCCGGTTCTACACGACCAAGTTCGTTGCCATTTAATAATTCGTAGCTTACGCCGCACTCTTCAAGCACGCTAATGTCGCGTTGAACCGCTTCCATTTGTGCTTCTTTACGGAATAACTGCAACGTACCTTTAGCGCGGTTTTCGTAGTGAATGCCTGTGTCTTTTCTAAGTTCACGTAAGCAGTCACGGCTGTATTCAGCCACGCGCATCATACGTTCTTTGTTCACAGCATAACTTTGCGGATTACAGTTTTTTAGCATTTGCGCCATCCACTGTAACTGCCACATGCTGCCATCTAAATTAATCGCAAGCGGTGCGTGATGTTGGAACATCCATTTCACAGCTTTAAAAGGGATTCCTGGTGCTGCCCAAGGGGTCGAATACCCAGGCGAAATTTGACCTGCGTTACCAAAACTTGTCTCTTCAGCAGGACCTGACTGGCGATCAAGAACAGTGACCTCAGCTCCTTGTTGAGCTAGATAATAGGCACTTGCCACTCCAATAACGCCGCTACCTAATACAATTACGCGCATTTCCATTCCCTCACGCACACCAGTTTATTTCACTAGTATATTTCTGCTTCAATAGTTTATTTCACTGTTTTTCAGGGTATAATCTAGGTAAATTTATGTTTTTCTCGCGAGAATTTTAAAAAAAGAGGAAATATCTATGCGCCCCTTAGATCGTATAGATCGCATGATTCTGGACATTTTGCAGCGTGAAGGACGAATTGCGATTAGTGAATTGGCATCGAGAGTCAACCTCTCTACCACCCCTTGTTCAGAGCGTGTAAAACGCCTAGAACGCGATGGCATTATCATGGGTTATTACGCACGGCTAAACCCCGCCTACGTAGATCGTAACCTGCTTGTCTTTTTAGAAATTAAGTTATCTGCCAAATCAGGCGATGTATTCGACCAAGTGGCTAGAGACTTAGTTGAGATTCCTGAAGTGCTCGAATGTCACCTTATTTCAGGTGAATTTGACTATCTTGTAAAAGCGCGCTTAAAAGAAATGAGCGCATACCGCCGCTTATTGGGAGATCTATTAAAGAAACTTCCTGCTTCGGCATCTTCACATAGTTATGTGGTCATGGAAGAAGTCAAAGAAACTTTATATTTAGATGTGAGTAAATAAAGCGAGCATTATTGAACTCGCTTTACTCAAGTTTTGAAAATTAGAAATATTTTAAAATCGAAATATGCTTGTTTTGGTGCTTGAACTTAGAGAACCATTTAACTGCTGGATAGAGTGCAAAAGACAGCACAATTGTGATTAACCACAGCATCCACACATGGCTGACCGACAAATAGTTTCCGTAGTTAGCTCCCCACACACTGAGTGCCAACAAATACATCAGTTTCAGCACATATAAATGCAGTAAATAAAAGAACATCGGCACCGAGCCAAACACGACCAATGGTTTTAGAAATGAATATTGCTGCATACGTTCAAAAGCAACGAGCACAAGCAAGCCAATTCCAACATTCAGCAAAATAAACAGTAAAGATGGCGGATACTTGGTGAGATTAAAAAAGCTCATTAACGTCAGTTGTAATGACTCAAAATGCTGCCACGGCTGGTCACCATAGACGTTGATTAAACGCAATAAAACAAATAGCCCAATACTTGCTAAACCAAGGCTGAGTAAAGCACGGCCTCTTTGCTTTGCTGTATATTTTGAACTAAAGAACTGACCTAAAACGTAGCCTAATAAAATTACCCCAATCCAAGGTAAAACAGGGTAACTTGTACGTAGCTTAATACCTGCAAACTCAAGCCAGCCACGTTCATGTAAAACGAACCATATATTCTGTAGGATGCCTTGTGAGAAATGCACAGAATCTAATAAGTTGTGCCCAAAAATAATGACCAACGCTACACCAGCAAGAACTGGCAAAGGCAAACTTACACAGCACGCTAGCACCACCATGCTAATACCTATCGCCCAAATCACCTGTAAATAAATGACTTCAGGCGGAAAAGTTGCTGTCCATGCAAAATTCACCAGGGTAAGCTCTAACACAATTAAAAATAAGCCGCGTTTTAATAGAAACGCACGTGTTTGTTGTAAGTCCTGTTTTTTTGATTGAAATAAAAATGCAGAAATACCGGTTAAAAGTACAAAAACCGGAGCGCAAATATGTGCCAATAATCGACTGCCAAATAATGCTGGTTCTGTTACTGTTACGTCCATTGGATCGGTAACCTGTTTATGTAAATAGAAAGTTTCTCTTACATGGTCGAGCAACATAATGATGATCACCAAACCACGCAATGCATCAATCGACTGTAAACGTTCAATATTCTTTTCTAAAGACATAGCGGTAATCAATAAAATAATGTAACGTTATACTATTACATTATAGTTCTTTTGTCTTTCATGGCTGATTATTTATGCAACACAAATTAGGATTGTTGTCTTCGTTGGGTCTATCATTTATATCGACATTCACTTGGGCAGAAGAAACGTCAACGGTACTTGAGACCATACGCGTTCAGGCTGAAAGCACCCAAGAAGGTGTGAGCCAAAATAGCTCGGCGACTAAATTTACTCACGATGTTTTAGATGTTCCTTTTAATCGTGCTTATGTTTCAAAACAAATGATAGAACAACAAGACGTTCAACGGATTGATGACGCATTAAGCTTGGTGAGCGGGTTTTTTCATCAAAACAGTTTTGGTGGCGGCTTTTGGGATAACTACTCTTTCCGTGGTTTTAGTACTGATCCCAATTTAGGTGCATCTATGATCCGTAACGGTTTGAGTGTCAACCGAGGGATTAATGCGCCAAAAGATGTCGTAAATATTGAATCTTTAGAGTTTTTAAAAGGGCCAATGGCAGCTTTATATGGCCGCGGCGAAACAGGTGGTTTGCTGAACCTCAACAGTAAAAAACCACAGTGGGAAAGCGAAAGTGAAGTTAACCTACGTGCCAATACCCAAGAACAATATCGAATTAGTCTGGAACACACTGCCCCTATTAACGATGAACTGGCTTATCGTGTAGCAGTGGCTCATGAAGATAATCAAAGCTTCCGTGATCATGTCAGTAGTGAACGCTGGTTCTTTTCACCGCAGCTCACATGGAAAATTTCAGACCAAACACAACTCGACTTTGACAGTGAATTTACAGAGCACAAAGGAACCTTTGACCGTGGTGTAAGTACAGTCAATCATGAGTTTGTGATGGACCCGAAAACCTTTACAGGTGAACCTGACGACGGCGATTTGAAAATAAAAGATTACTTTTACCAATTACGTCTTAGTCACGAATTTAACCCTGACTGGAAGCTAAATAGTGCAGTCAGTTATAAAGATGCCAAAATGGTCGGCTTTGCAACCGAACCTCGTCGTATGCAAGCCGATGGCCGTACTTTAGAGCGTCAACGTCGCTATCGTGATTATACAAGTCAAGATGTTCTAGCTCAGACAGAGTTACTTGGCAAGGTTGATACTTCGTGGGCGCGCCATGAAATTTTACTTTCAACCGAGCTTGGTCAACTCGACTATAAACAAAACCAGCTTCGTCGTAATCACAGTGCTGGCATGCCTAACACAATTGATATTTACCAACCTGAATATGGCAAATATTTACCAAACCTAGCACCGTTTACCAACACCAAAGAACAGCAGCGTTACTTTGCACTCAATATTCAAGACCAGATCTTCTTTAATGATCAATGGAGTGTGCTATTTGGTAACCGTTTTGATCAGGTCGAGCAAGACTTTAAAAATCATCTGACGCAGACTGAAAGCAACCAGATACTTCATCAAAATAGTCCGCGTTTCGGAGTAAATTTTAAAGCCTCTGAGCAATGGGCGTTTTATAGCAACTATGGCCGCTCATTTGCCATGAATAGTGGTATGAACCGAAATGGTCAGACTTTTGCCCCTGAAAAAGGCGAAAGCTATGAGGTCGGCACCAAATATAAATTGAATGACCAAAGTGTGCTGAGTCTCGCTTTGTTTAAAATGAAAAAACGAAATGTACTCACAACCGATCCGATCGACAGTAACTTTCAAACCGCAGCAGGCGAAGTGAGTAGTAAAGGAATTGAGTTTGACTTAAATAGCCAAATCACTGACCGTTGGTTCGTCAATGCCAACTATAGCTATACCGATGCTCAAATTGAAAAAGACCAGGACTTGCCAAAAGGTGCCCGTCTGAGCAATGTGCCAAAACACCAAGGTGCTGTAAGTACCAATTATGAGTTTCTACAAGAAGGCTCAACAAAAGCAGGTGTAGGTGCCAACCTTACCTATGTGGGTGAACGCAGTGGACATAACCTTGATAATGGCTTTAATTTACCGAGCTATACCCTCGTAAACTTAAATGCTTACTATGCTCCATCTGACCGTTTACGCTATCAACTGAACGTAAACAACCTATTTGATAAAACCTACTATGTCTCAAGCTATAGCGATTTATGGATTCAACCGGGTGAACCATTGAATGCTTCAATTTCGGCACAGTGGAAGTTTTAATTCATCTATAAAATAAAAAAGCCCGAATTATTTCGGGCTTTTTTATTAGAACATGCCATTTACATTCACAAGCGGTTCAGGCTGCATTTGTCCGATATCCCAAAGCTCAGCAATTTTTCCATTTTCAAAACGGCAAATATGAACCACAGCCAAAATGGTAGGTTTGTCGTTCATTTGCATTTCAAGTTTTGAATGCACGACGACCAAAGTCCCATCTTCAATGACATGTTGAACATCAAAGACTTTGTTAGGATTTTCAGCCGCGCTTTCACGCATTCCTTCCTTCAACGAAGTTGCATCACCCGCATAATAAGGATTGTGATGCTTGAAGTTAGGCGCAGTGTAATTGCTATAGGCTTCATCAACTTCGCCTGCTGCGGCAAGTTCTAAAAACCGTACCGCAATTTGTTTTTGAGATAAGTTCATGATTATCTCCTACTCTTTTTAGACCTTATTGTAAGAGGTCGTCTTCTTCAGTTTCTTCTTCAAAGACATAGGCCATACAGCCCCATCCGTCATATTCACCCTGAAATTTTTCAGCGATGCTGGCAAACCATTGTTCCAAATCAACGATATCTGAATACTCAGGTTCCATGTTTACGAAGATGGTAATTACCCATTCGTTTGGCTCAACAGAGTCATCTTGGAAAAGTGAAACTTTTTGTTCTTGGTAAAGTAAGTAAAGTGCACATTGCTCTGCATTTTTTTGATCTTGAAAAGCAATTGAAAATTCAATTTCATGCAGCTCGGTTAAGTCATCCCCATCTTCAACCATTTGCCAAAGTACATTGCCGTTATCGTCATCTGGAAATTGTTCGTAATCGCGGTTCATTAGATTGTCCTTGTTGTTGCTCTAATTTGTATTATTCGGACTTAGAATACCCGACTTTTATTGCAGTTTGGGTATATATTCCGTTCCCAATTGCATCAAATTGAATTTTTAATTGTATGTAAATTTTAAAACGGCACTTGCGATTCAATAACCACATCTGTTCCTTTCAATGGATGCTGAAAAGCCAGATAGGCAGCATGTAAAGCCATACGGTTTAAATGAAAACGTTTAGGCTCAGGGTGATACAGCTTGTCGCCCATAATCGGATGGCCAATATGCATCATGTGCACACGTAGCTGGTGCGAACGCCCTGTGACTGGTTCAAGCAACACGCGAGTTTGATCATTGTTTTCATCATAGGTGAGAGGCTGAAACAAGGTTTTAGCATGTTTACCTAATTCAAAATGTACAATTTGTCTTGGGCGATTTTCCCAGTCAGTAATGAGCGGAACTTCAACACTACCCTCTTGTGCGACTTGGCCTTGCACCAAAGCAATATAATGTTTTTTGACTGTTCTAGCCTGAAACATTTTACTTACCGCAACTTCTGCATCACGGTGCTTGGCAAACATAAGTAAGCCCGACGTCGCCATATCTAAACGATGCGTCACTTTAGCCAAAGGGAACTTTTCCAGCACCCTTAAATAAGCACTGTCATGATGCTCAGGTAAACGCCCCATGACTGACAACAATCCCGCAGGCTTATCGACCACAATTAAATCGTCATCTTCAAATAAAATTGAAAGCGGATCTTGTGGTGGAGCGTAAACAAAATTGTCGTTTAAAGGCATGGTCGTAGAAACAGCAAGGGAGCATGGCGGCAAATCATAAAGAAATTTCAGACCTACCGCAAAGCAATCTATAAGCTCTCATCATGTTCCACGTGAAACTCAGAAAAGCTTTATCGTTTTTTATTCATTTCAGCTAAAAGATCGAGCTGAATTTCTTGAATGTGTGCAAGCCTTTCCCACTGATGCGATAAAAGATGATCCATTTTTTCATGCAAATGACGTATCTCAAGTTCCGCTTTTAAATTAATTTGATAGTCATGTTGAGAACGCAAACGGTCTTTGGCTTCTTGACGGTTTTGGCTCATCATAATAATAGGTGCCTGAATTGCAGCTAAGCATGACAAAACCAGATTAAGTAAAATAAAAGGATAAGGGTCGACTGGACGTGTCACCATCACAACGGTATTTAAAATAATCCAAGCCGTTAAGAAAATAGCAAAGCAAATCAGGAAAGCCCAACTACCACCAAATGTCGCGATCTTATCTGCCAGTTTTTCCCCAAACGTCCACTTTTGATCGAAGTCAGATTCGGTATTTCGGCTAATTAGTTCATGGCGTTGCATACTGCCAATCACTTCATTTTCTAAATTAGAAAGTTCGCCCTTTTCGGAACGTAAAAGTGATTGAACGTATTTAATTCGATAATCTGCCAAATCGGCTCGACAAATAAAACTTGAGTAATTCCAATCTGGATGATCTTTTATAATTTCATCACTAATCACATTCCGAATGACTTCACCCGAGACCAGCTCTTTTAACGGGAAATTCTTTCCGCATACGGCGCATTGGCGACACTGGTTTTTATTCTCCATCTTATTCAGCTCGCAATTATAATAATAAGCATATTATATAAATGATTTCAGGCGACAACATCGTAAATAAAAATAATGCTTTAACCCAATATTTGTAAAGTTGCTGGCACTATTTTTCGATGTGCAGGAATCACCGGCATCATGTAGAGTCTTCCCAGCCAATTTTTAATATGTACCACTGTAGTTATGGTGAGTACTTGAGTCTTCTCATTCTTATAAACAGATAAAGTCACATTTAAATGCTTGTCATCGTCCCCAATGACTAACTCATTTTCGGTACGTTGCCGTAAGGTAAAAATTCCAATTCGGTCGCCTGCAACATACTCATTTTCTTTTTTATTCGAATCAATTTGCTTAAAACTTCCTAAATCTTTAAGTCCAATCTTGGAAGTAATTTTATTACGCATATTCATGCTCCACTCGACCCACTCTGGAGTGTGATGGAACAGTTTAATAAGTTGCTGAAATACATTTAGGTCGGGTTGACCCAGCACAATACTCCACGAGTCGTGGAAGTAAGCATTGTTCAATTGAGATGAGATTTGGCTATCGCTAGGTAAAGCAGAAAGATAAGGCTTATTCATTAAATTATATTCTTGTAAAGTATCGTTTTTATTATAGAGAATTTTTTAGGGTGTCAAGGGAAAACATCTATGGTTTACTTCAACAATCATAACTTTGTAAGTTATAACCTTGTGCCTATAAACTTTTGATCTATAGCGTCCTAAGCCGAATCGAGACCTTTTGGGTGAGTACACACTAACGTTATACGTTTTGGTGCATGCTACTCTTTTCGATCCCTATCACACCCTTGAGATATAGTTTAGCCAGCACCCTGCGGGATTGTTTTTCTAAGAAAAGCGAATTTTTAATATTTTTGGGAATTTTTACGTCATTAGACAAATTTAAAAGAATTTATTCCCATTTACCCATAATTAGTTATATTTAAATTCCACTTTATTTGTATTTTTCGGTTTATTTTACCAAAGCATTAACTGTTTTTGACAAAAGTGCATCAAACTATAAAAAGTAAATTACCCTTCATTTTTAGTCATGAAGGGCAAAAGTCTTTTATGAAGAAATAAAACCATGTTTCCGAGCATGGTAAACAGCAAATAACCCAGTCAGGGCAAAAGCCAGCATAAACCACGGAAAAGAAGCTGCCCCAAAACTTTCAAGCAGTCCTCCACCAATCATTCCACCAAATGCGATAGCAAAGTTAAATACCGTGACCAACATAGACTGCGCTACATCTGCTTCGTGTCCCGCAGTATTTGCCAAAGCTGTTTGTAATAATGTTGGAGCCCCACCAAAAGTAACTCCCCATAACACAACACCCGCCAGTACAACAAAACTTGAAGAACTATAAACACCCAAAAGCGCTGTTGCGATAGCAAAGATCAATAAGCTTAAAAGCGTTATTTTTCTTAATGAACGATCGATAAACATGCCTGTAATGAGAATGCCGACAATTGAAGAAATGCCGAATATAAACAGGATAGTCTCAACTTTGTATGTCTGCCCTGTCGAAGCCAAAAATGGTGAAATATAAGTATAGAGAATGCTATGCGCCAATATCCAAAGGAAAACAACTGCTAAAACAGCTCTAATGCCCGGCATTAAAAGAACTTTTAAAATGGGCAACCTTTTCTGTGCTGACTGCCCTGCAAAATCAGGAATACTAAAACGAATCCAGACAAATAAAATCAATGCCAATAAAGACATGATCCAAAACCCACCACGCCATTCAAACAATGTTCCCAACCACGCACCCAAAGGCACCCCTATTGATAAAGCTATCGGTTGCCCAACTCCAGCGATTGCTAAAGCTCGTCCTTGATACGATGCAGAGACCATGCGTCTTACATAACCCGCTAAAAGCCCCCAAATAACACCCGCTGCCATCCCTGCAATAAAACGAGCAATCAAAGTCAGCATATAGTCATTTGATAAGGCAGTAATCGCGTTAAATACAAGTAACCCTGCAATAGCACTGAGTAATAAGGGTCTCCGATTCCAACTACGGGTAAGGCTAATCAGCGGTATTGCCGCTAAAACAGAACCTAAGGCATACACTGCTATAAGCTGCCCTGCATAAGCTTCTGAAATATGTAAGCCTTGACTGATTTGGGGCAAAAGCCCTGCTGGCATGGTTTCTGTCATGATGGTCAGAAAGCCTGCAACTGTAAAAGCCAACAGTTTCCAAATTGGTAATTGAGTAGAGAATTCATCAGTTAACTGATGAGATGTTTCATTACTCTTAGTATTCATAAAGCTTTACTCTCAAATTCTTTTAAAGCGTACTTACTCTGCTCTGCATCGCTATATGCTTGTTTTATCAGGTTAGGATGGAAAAGCATTTGTTCTCCATGTGAACTAAAATCATTATTTTGGAATGATCATTCCAATTTAAGTTAAATAAAAACCTTAACTATTCAGCTCAACCATAGTTAAGGTTTAAATGAGTTTTATAAAACGTTTAAAGCAACCTCGACCACATCCATTAAACATTGCTTTCTTTGTTCAAGTGGGCTGCCTTTCCCTAGAACACGTAAACCTTGCATGGTGTTTAGAAAGAAACTTGCTAATGCACGTGGGTTTTGGGTAGAAGAAATTTCACCAGATTGTTGAGCTTTAATTAATAAACTCTCTAAAGCATGTTGAAGTTTCTGTAGGTTACTTGCAACGAATTGAGAGACATCTTCATCATGCCCAGCCAGTTCCAAACAAGCATTTGCAACGAGGCAGCCTTTGTGCTCTGAATCATTCAGCTCATCTTCAACCACATTTATTAGTAATTGTCGAATAAGGGCTTTCGGCGAACCTGAACCAGACAACAGCTTCACATTGTTAAGTGTTTTTAAAAGTTCATAACGCTGTAACGCTTTTTGATAAAGACCCTGTTTGTTTTGAAAGGTGCTGTAAAGGCTACTTCTAGATAGTCCCGTACCGTCAACTAAGTCTTGAACTGAAGTTGCAGCATAACCGCGACGCCAAAAAACCTGCATTGCAGCATCAGCAATTTCATCAGTTTCAAATTCTTTGGTTCGCATAAAACATATCTAACAGGAACGATCGTTCCAATTAATTTATGACAGACCGATAGAGAAGTCAAACTAAAAAATTATTTCATCAGCAAACATTTCTTCAATTCGAAAATCACTATCCTAGGTTTCCCATAAAGATAAAATTTTAATAAAAGCTATATTATCCAGACCATTCAAAACCAACTAACTTAATTAATGTTTTTCATATTTTTGTCTTGTTCTTTCTGCATTATTTTTAGATTTAATTTTTTCGCTTGAATACATTATAAAAACATATTATAAATTATTTCTAACCAAATAATTGGTTTTTTGGAACTTTATAATGAACAACAATATTATAATTTTTGGTTATGGAACAGGTATTTCCAAAGCCGTGGCACATAAGTTTGGTAAAGAAGGCTATAAAATCGGTTTAGTGGCGCGTAATGCTGAAAAACTTGAAAAAGCCATCTTAGAACTTAAGGCACAAGGTATTGAAGCTTATGCTTTTACATGTGATTTAGCGGTTCTTGAAGATATACCAAACCTTATTCAACGTATTAAAGATCGATTAGGAGAGATTAAAAATATTCATTGGAATGCTTTCCATGATATTGAAGGCAATATTCTAAAAACCCCTCCACTAGAGCTTACCAAAAGTTTTCATATTCGCGTTTCAAGCTATATTGCGACGGTGCAAGCTTGCTTAGGTGATTTAGAAAAGAACCACGGTAGCATTTTATCGACAAATGGAATTTTTGCTTTCGATGCAGTGGGCATCGACTTGGTTGCCAAAGAATATTCATCGTTAGCAACCACCGCTGCCGCTCAATACAAGGCCACCAACTTACTTGCTCATAGTCTTGCTGACTCAAATGTTTATGTGAGCCAAGTGATTGTAAATGGTTTTGTAGATGGAACACCTGAAGCGAAGGATAAAACCTACGCGGTGCATCCTGAAACAGTTGCGGAGCAGTTCTGGTACTTACACCAACATAAACAAGAAACTGTGTCTCTTTGTGGAGAAGCCATTCAAGCCGCTTAAACTATGTTTTATGAGAGAAAAAGCGTAATCCATTACGCTTTTCTTAACTATTTGAATTTATTTTTTCTAAAGCCCATATATTTCGAGTTTTAAACTACCCTTCCCACTTTCTAAAAACCAGACAAGTATTTACGCCACCAAAACCAAAGCTATTACTCATAACTGTTTTTAGTTCGGTTTCTCGGCTCGTTTGAACAATATCGAACCTTTTAGCTTCTTCGCGCAGTTCGGTAATATTAATACTCGGCGCGATAAAATTATTTTGCAGCATTAAAATAGAATAAATCGCTTCGTGTACGCCTGCTGCCCCCAAACTATGCCCAGTCATGGACTTTGTCGAACTGAGTGGCGGGACTTTTTCACTGCCAAAAGCTCGCTCTATGGCCAATAGTTCGGGAATGTCTCCTGCTGGTGTTGAAGTGCCATGCGTGTTGATATAGTCGATGATGCCAGAGCCATTTTGTTTGGCTTCTGCGAGTGCCAGTTTGATGCAACGGGTCGCGCCTTCACCGCTCGGGGCTACCATATCGACACCATCGCTATTGGCAGCGTAGCCAACCACTTCTGCCAAAATTTTTGCTCCGCGCTTTTGGGCATGGCTTAAAGACTCCAAAACCACCATGCCACCGCCGCCAGCGATCACAAAACCATCGTTATCTACTGAATATGGGCGTGAAGCCGTTTCAGGTGCATCGTTATATTTAGAGCATAAGGCGCCCATTGCATCGAATATTGCCGTTTGCGACCAATGGTCTTCTTCACCGCCACCTGCCAGCATGAGGTCTTGTTTACCAGCGGCAATAAGGTGATATGCATAGCCAATTGCATCGGCTGAAGTCGCACAGGCACTTGCGACCGATTGGGATACGCCTTTTAAGTTAAAAGCGCGTGATAGGTTAGAGCTAATGGTGCTGGTGAGGTAGCGTGGCGCTAAATCGGGCGATACCTCGCTTGCGCCTTTTTCTTTTAAGGTGTGCAGCATGTCGATGATAGACGCTGTTGAGGTGCCGCCTGTTCCGCCAATCACGCCATATTTTGGGTTGTTGGCAATATCATTTACATCAAGATCGGCATGTTGTAGCGCATCGAGTGCCGAGTTGTAGGCGTACATCGCGCAAACGCCCATGTGTTTTTTTAGTTCTGGATCAATATTTTCAAAATCCATTTCGGCAGTGGCGCTCACATGACTTCGAAAGTTCAGTTTTGCATAGACATCGTTATAGCGAATGCCAGAGCGGCCTGCTTTTAAGGACTCGGTTACTGTCTCTAATGTATTTCCAATACAGGAATTAATTCCCATACCTGTGATGACAACTCGTTCCATTCTTATCTCTATAAAAACGACAAAAATAGATCTTAACAATCAAGTTCTTTTTTGGAACTGGCAAAATATTTCTATATTTATTATTTTTTCTCATCGAATATAAATAAAAAGTTAATAATAATATTTTTATTTTTAAATCTATTTAGTTTTATTATTAAATCAAAAATATTTTAAATATTAAATTGACGTATTTAAAATCACCGATTATTATTTCGTTGCTGGCCTACATTGCCAGACGGTTTTGACAGACCGTAACTCGTGGCGGATTATAGTTCTACTATAAGTCGTTAGACCCTTGCGTCCCCTTTTCTTTGCGGTAGGACGGATGGGGGACGCCCCGCGCGTGCTGGTTCTACGAGTCCAGTCTGTCAACCCCTATTCGTTCTACCACCATAATCAATTGACGGTGATCTGGTGGTAGGACTCCATTTTTTAAGGAGTTGACCATGACACTTTTCAAACTCATTTTCTCTCTTATTTAACGATTTTATTGATTTAAAATTTAGGTTTTTACGCCTTATTTTTTTAAATTTATAAACTATTTTTATTTTAAAATTTTAATTATTTTATTTTCCTATGACTGTGGGAGGATTAGTTGTTATTTAAAAATTATTTTAATATTTATTTGCATCATATTTTTATTTTATTTAAAGATATAAATAATCATGAGAATAATATGAAACTTCATAAATTTATATGGGTTTTAAACCTTGTGGTTGGTGCTTACAGTATTACAAATGATGACGCCAATGCTCAGCAGGAATTTAAAAGAATTTGTTCACCTCAAACCGTACAACGTTTAAAACGCACCAGTTTGCAAAGTCCTGTTCTCCCACAGGACTTTGCCCCTAACTTGTTTAGCAGTATTCAACGCTGCGACAAAACTCAAATGGGCTAAGTTCACTTAGCTCCTTTATCTCTGTGTCGCAATGATCTCTCAAACTTTAAATCAGCGCAAAAGTAAAAGACTGTTGTGGCATAGAGGCCTAGGAGAGTCTGCGTTTTGAAAAGTAACGTGCTGGAGGGTCACCTAGTGCTTTTCGAAACATAGCAATAAAACTACTTGGTGATGTATAGCCCAACACTTCTGAAACTTCTGCAACTGAAGTACCTCGCGCTAGTAATTCCAGACTATGCTTTAATTGAGCCTGTTGACGCCACTGCGCAAAACTGAGACCAGTTTCTGCAAGAATGAGTCGTCGCAATGTTCGAGAAGACATAGCACCGTACGAGGCCCACTCATCAAGGCTACGTTGACAATCAGGTTCTGCCAGCATCGTTCTGAGCACTCGCTCTAAACGAGGATCTTGGGGTATGGGTAGATGGAGTGCTTCATGGGGAGCAAGACGAATTTCATCTTGAATAACTGCAATTATATTTTTTTGATCGAGTGCTAAATCACCCAACTTATTCCACTCAGAAGCTCTCCTTGCCAAAGCCCGTAATAGCTCACTGATTCCAATCACACAAGGATTCTGTGGCAAATCTGAACACAATATCGGGGCCATGAAAAGAGTCCAACCACTCAGAGCGCCGCTCACTTTAACTTTATGCGATATGCCTGGAGGTATCCAACTTGCTCTTGATGGCGGCAAAAGCCATGAACCATGAGATGTTTTTACTTCTATAAATCCCGTATCAACACACAATAATTGACCACGGACATGGTGGTGCCAATCATATTCCCGCGTGCCTAACCGATATTGATTATTCGGTTCATCTTCACCGCGAATTGCTATCAATGAAGGCCCCTCGGACCATTCACTGTAATCAATATCTACATCCGTACTATCATTCATATTGGCCAGATTTCTGTATTTATTGGCCAAATTACGTTATCACTGCCAAATTCCTCTATGCAATACTTTTTAGCACCAAGATTTATTTATCCTGATAGAAACAACAGGAATAACATATATGAAACAATTACATATATCGATTATTGGGGCTGGGCTTGGTGGATTATGCTTAGCTCAAATGCTTAAACGGGCTCATATTGCATTCGATGTTTTTGAACGTGATCCTGCGCCAAATAGCAGAACCCAAGGGTATCGGATACGTATTGATGCTGATGGTCAACGTGCTCTAGCTGCTAGTCTTCCCGAATCACTCTATACCTTGTTCCGCGAGACAGCATCTATTGCTGCATCGGCTGGGCAATTTTTAACGCCACAACTTGAAAGTACTCTAGAGGAACGCATACCGGAGAGCTGGCGATCAAATACAGACGAAGAAAACCCCATTAAAGATGAAGATCTTAGAGTTAATCGCCAAACTTTAAGAGAGATCCTCATGACGGGCATTGAAGACCACATTCACTTCAATCACGCATTTGATCACTATGTTTTGAAACAGGATGGTCGTGTCGAGGTTTATTTTGATAATAGAAGTCCAATTTCTTCAGATGC
Source organism: Acinetobacter sp. ABJ-A23_2 (assembly GCF_044538765.1). NCBI lineage: Bacteria > Pseudomonadati > Pseudomonadota > Gammaproteobacteria > Moraxellales > Moraxellaceae > Acinetobacter > Acinetobacter sp. ABJ-A23_2. Next base: position 35,952 of record NZ_JBIUCP010000019.1, on the reverse strand, counting down.
GCTAGTGGGTGCCGATGGAGTAAATTCGGCTGTTCGATCACAATTAGCTCCTGATGCACTACCTTTAGATACAGGCTCAATTTGCATTTACGGGAAAACACAACTAAAAAAACTCAATGACCATGCACTGGACAATGGTATGAGGGTCATTTTTGCAAATGGATTTACCGCCATTTTTGATGACATATGCTTTAAAGCCCCGTTGCCAGATATTGCCGCACGTATTGAGCCTCAATGTTCACTTACTCCCATAGATGACTATTTATACTGGGCGCTTATTGGCCCAAAATCACGCTTTGGCATTGGTCACTCAATGATGTCACAGCAAGAATTACAGGCAGTTCTTCACAAAGTCATGTTTGATGTCACAGAAGGCTGGCATCTCACCTTTCAGCAGATCATACGTCAAACAGACTTGTCCGCCGTCGCTATGCTACCGATACGAAATGGTCGTCCAGAAATTGTATGGAAAACGGGTCCTGTAACATTGCTAGGAGACGCTATACATGCAATGAGCCCCGCAGGAGGAGTAGGAGCCAATACAGCACTTAAAGATGCGCGTCTTTTAGGCAATATGTTTGCCAAAATAGCTTCAGAAAATGGTGAAATTACAAATGCTCTCAATCATTACGAGAAACAAATGCGAGCTTGGGCTATAGAAGCTATAGCAAGCTCAAACCGAGGAGCAGAAAGATTATTTAAAATGTCTACTGCGTGAAATAAAAATTGATTCCTCACTCATAGAAAAACCCAGCCTGCTTTTTAATCAGCATGGCTGGGTTTATCTGGTTTACAACTTTATTGTTCAAACACGCATATAGATAGCGTGTCTGATTATTACTCTACAGTTACTGACTTCGCCAAGTTACGTGGCTGGTCAACGTCTGTACCACGTAATACAGCAACGTGATAAGACAACAACTGAACTGGTACGCTATAAATGATTGGTGCAAGCCATTCGTTTACTGCTGGAATTTGTACAACGTGTTGACGATCTTTTTCAACTACGCCGCTATTTTCATCAGCGAAAACGAATAATTCACCGCCACGCGCCTGAACTTCTTCCATATTCGACTTGAGCTTATCAAGCATTTCGTCGTTTGGCGCAAGAATCACGATTGGCATTTCAGTATCAACAAGTGCCAATGGGCCGTGCTTTAACTCACCAGCCGCGTAACCTTCTGCGTGAATATATGAAATTTCTTTAAGCTTTAATGCACCTTCCAACGCGATTGGATAGTGTGTTCCACGGCCTAAGAATAAGCAGTGTTGTTTTTCAACAAACAATTCTGATAAACGTAAAATTTCAGAATCTTGCTTAAGCGTATCAAGAATGACTTTCGGGCTGTGCCACAATTCACGAGCAATTTCTTCAATCATGACGTTGCTAATACGCTGTTTTACTTGTCCAATTTTTAGAACGAGTAACATGAGCGCAGCAAGCTGAGTCGTGAACGCTTTAGTTGATGCAACACCAATTTCAGGCCCAGCAAGGGTCAATAAGTGATGGTCAGTTTCACGAACCATTGAAGACGTAGCAACGTTACAGATAGTCAAAGTTTGAATATCGATATTGTTTGCTTTCGCACGTTTTTGAGTTTCACGTAATGCAGCTAAAGTATCAGCTGTTTCACCTGATTGAGAAATACAGATATAAAGCGTATTTTCAACAATCACAGGTGTGCGATAGCGGAATTCACTTGCGATTTCAACTTGGCAAGGCACGCCAATCAGTTGTTCAAACCAATACTTCGCGATCATGCCTGAGTGGTAGCTTGTACCACATGCAATAATTTGTACGCTTTGAATTTTGCTGAAATCTGCCTCAGCATCTTGCAAGAAATCTTCGCGTAAGCTGTTGCCATCAAGTGCTTGAGAAATCGTTTGTTTGATTGCTTCTGGTTGCTCATAAATTTCTTTGAGCATGTAGTGCTTGTATTCACCTTTTGAAGCATTGCTTACTGTTGCGTCAAGCTCTTTCACTGGACGTTCAACAGGTTGACCGTTTGCAAATACTTCAATTGAGGTACGAGTCAGGCGAGCAATATCACCTTCTTCTAAATACATAAAACGGTTAGTTACAGGTAACAATGCAAGTTGGTCTGAACTGATAAAGTTTTCGCCAATACCTACGCCAATTACGAGTGGTGAACCTTCACGTACAGTGATTAACTCATCTGGGTAATCGCTATGGATAATACCCAGTGCGTATGCACCTTTAAGCTGAGGAACAACCGATTCTACTGCTTCAAGTAAGCTGTCAGTGCTTTTTAGTGCTTCTGCAACTAAGTGAGCGACAACTTCTGTATCTGTTTGAGAGGTAAATACATATCCTAAAGCTTGAAGGTCATCTTTAAGCTCTTGATAGTTTTCGATAATACCGTTGTGAACGACTGCCACTTTACCCGACATATGTGGGTGAGCATTATTTTCAGTTGGTTTACCGTGAGTTGCCCAACGTGTATGAGCAATACCAACTACCCCAGTGAGCTGGTGTTCAGCAACAGCATCGGCAAGGTTAATCACCTTACCTACACGACGCTCACGTAAAACTTCTTCATTATTCAGTACAGCAACGCCCGCTGAATCATAACCGCGATATTCAAGACGTTTTAAACCTTCGATTAAAATCTCGGTTACACAACGCTCTGCAACGCCTCCGACGATACCACACATAATTCAATCCTCTTATTTTTTAACCTTTTGGGGACGTTGATAATTTGCCTTAGAAATTTGTTGAGCACGTTCAAAGGAGAGACTTTGTTCAGCTACATCTTTCGTAATCACAGAACCCGCACCGACTGTTGCTCCATTTCCAATAGTCACAGGCGCAACCAGCGAGCTATTAGAACCGATAAAGACTGCATCGCCAATAGTGGTTTTGTGTTTATTTGCACCATCATAATTGCAGGTAATTGTACCTGCCCCAATATTTGAGTCAGCACCGATCTCGGCATCACCTAAGTAGGTGAAATGATTGGCTTTACTGCCAAGACCAATGGTTGTATTTTTGACTTCAACAAAGTTGCCAATGTGGACTTCGTTAGCCAATTTAGCGCCTGGACGTAAGCGTGCAAATGGACCAATTTGGGTGTTTTCACCAACAATCGCACCATCAAAAACGCTATAAGCCTGAACTTTGGTTCCTGCGGCAATTTTTGTATTTTTCAAAATACAACCCGCACCGATTTCTACAAAGTCACCGAGTTCACAGTCACCTTCAATAATGACATTTACGTCAATACGAACATCGTGTCCAACTTTTACAGAACCGCGTAAATCGAAACGGGCAGGGTCTGCAAAAGTTACGCCTTGTTGCATAAGTTCTTTTGCTTGCTGTTGCTGAAAATCACGCTCAAGTGCTGCAAGTTGTAAACGGTCATTCACCCCTTCAACTTCAAAAGCAAGTTCAGGCTGAATAGACGCAATTTCTAAGCCATCTGCAACCGCCATCGCAACGATGTCAGTTAAATAGTATTCGCCTTGCGCGTTTTCATTTGAAAGCTTAGGCAACCATTCATGAAGTTTTGCATTGCTTACACAGTAAATACCTGTGTTGATTTCTTGAATTTGGCGCTGAGCATCAGTTGCATCTTTATGTTCAACAATCGCTTGAATTTTTCCGTCTTGGCGAACAATACGGCCATAACCTGTTGGGTTTTCGACATGTAAAGTAATCATGCCAATACCGGTTTTACTTGATACTTCAACAAGTTGCTCTAGCGTTGTTTGACGGACTAAAGGAACATCACCGTATAAAATTAATGAAATACCGTCTTTAGGAAGTACCGGTAAAGTCATTTGTACAGCATGACCTGTACCTAATTGTTCTGCTTGCTCAACCCATTGAATGTTTTCTTGTGCAAACGTCTGTTTTACGTGATCGCCGCCATGTCCATAAATGGTAATGATATTTTCTGCTAATAGTTGTTTTGCTGTCTTAATAACATGTCCTAGTAGCGGGCGACCAGCTAAAGGCTGTAATACTTTAGGTAGTTGTGAACGCATTCGCGTTCCTTTGCCTGCAGCAAGGATAATGACGGTAGTTGACATGAGTAAACCTACTTAAATGGCGTTACGCCCCAGAAAGTAATAAATATGATGATACAAAGTGCCGCCCAAAGCCCTGCAATGATGTCATCCAGCATAATTCCGAAGCCACCAGCAACTTTCTGGTCGGCTACACGGATTGGCCAAGGTTTCCAAACATCAAACAGGCGGAATAAGCAAAAACCAATTAGTGCCCATTGTAACGACATTATATTAAAAAATATTAAAGGCAGAAGAGTAATTGATTGTCCTGCAAATTCGTCCCACACAATTCGCCCATCATCGTGTACGTCTATAACCTTTGCTGTTTGACCGCAAATATAAATACCCACCAAGGACATGATGATAATAGCGATTAAACTTAAGTTAAATCCGAGAGATAGCCAAATAGGAATGAAAAGTAAGGCAAAAGCAGAGCCAAAAGTACCGGGTGCTTTAGGAGCGAGACCAGATCCAAAACCAACCCCACAGAAAACGATGCAGCGGTTGAACCAAGACATGTTCTTAAAATGAATCGGCGGTTTATGCAAAGTGTTGGTATCCATGAATTTGCAATGGGTAATCTGAACCCAAATGCTCAAAAGTTAGTTTTGTTTGTTCAACGATCTGTCCAATCATTGTAATCTTAACGTCCAGTTGTTTTTGCAAAAGTTTTTCATAATTTTGCGGTGTTATTGTAAAACATAATTCGTAGTCATCACCACCTGCAAGTGCATACTGCCAACGTTGTTGTTCTTCGAGTTGTTGCAATACAGGGTCAACAGGTAATTTTTCCAAGACGAGTCGAGCTCCAACCTTGGATGTTTTTAAAATATGTCCTAAATCTTGAGCTAAGCCATCTGACACATCAATCATGCTAGAGGCAAGACCTTTTAGTTCTTGTCCAAGCTGACAGCGTGGTGTCGGATAGTCGAGTCTTTGTTGCAGCGGATGGCCTAAGTGCTGTAAACCGTAGGCTGCATCGCCCACCTGACCGCTCACACACACATAATCACCGACTTTTGCGCCTGAACGTAACACGGCTTTTCCGGTTTCTATCCAGCCCATTGCGGTAACGGTAATCGTGAGATGTGGGCCTTGGGTGGTATCTCCACCAATTAAGGCAACACCAAATTGATTACAACAGTCATAGATTCCCTGACTAAACCCTTCAAGCCACTCATGGTCAACTTGAGGCAAGCTGATTGCTAGTAAAATACTGTGCGGTTTGGCACCCATTGCAGCAATATCTGAAAGATTTACAGCAACACTTTTCCAGCCAATCGCATGAGGTGAGGTTTCAAGAGGGAAGTGACGTCCAGCAACAAGTGTATCTGCACAGATCACCAGTTGTTGATTTGGAGGGGGAGTAATTAAGGCTGAGTCATCACCAATACCAAGCGCGACATCGGAGTTTGACTGCCGATTAAAGTACTGGTCAATAATTGAAAACTCAGCCATAGAACACCAAGCCTATTAGTTTGCTTGTTGTTTTTCTGCGCTACGCAGTGTCGAACTTAGGCGGTCTAATACACCATTGATGTATTTATGACTGTCTGCTCCGCCAAAATGCTTAGCGAGTTCGATAGCTTCATCAAGTACCACACGGTATGGAATTTCTAAATGATCACGTAACTCGTAAGCACCTAAACGTAAAGTCGCGAGCTCTACACCATCAAGCGCGTCAATTTCACGGTCAAGTACCGGAATAAGTAACGCATCAAGCTCTTCGTGCTGAGCGATGACTTGAGTAAGTAGTTCGTGATAATAGCTTAAGTCTACCTTGTGCATTGCATTTTCAGCACGGGTACGTGCTTCAATTTCATGTACAGGGTTGTGACTCATTTGCCACTCGTAAATACCTTGTACAGCAAAACGACGTGCTTTGCGTTTTGCTGCGTAAGCGGCTTGCAGTGTTTGAGACATGCTTTAAATTGCCTTTAATAAATTAACCATTTCAATTGCAGTTAAAGCAGCTTCGCTACCTTTGTTTCCTGCTTTTGTACCTGAGCGTTCGATTGCTTGCTCGATGCTGTCAGTAGTTAATACACCATTGATAACAGGCAAGCTGCTTTCTAACGCAACTACACCTAAACCTTTTGCACATTCACCCGCAACAAAGTCAAAGTGAGGTGTGCTGCCACGGATCACTGCGCCAAGAGCAATAATGGCATCAAACTGGTTTGATGTAGCTAATTTTTTAGCAACGATCGGGAGTTCCCATGCGCCAGGAGCGTGAATAACAGTAATGTTATCTTCATTTACGCCGTGACGTTTTAATGTGTCGATCGCGCCTTCCAATAAGTGTTCAACAACAAAGCTGTTGAAACGACCCACTAAAATCGCATAACGACCTTCGCTTGCGAGATGTAATAAACCTTCAATACGGCGAATTGCCATAGCAACCTCGATTATTTCGTTGTGATTTGATCAGCAGTGACATATTCCACTACTTCTAAATTAAAGCCAGATAAGGCATTGAAACGCAATGGTGAGCTAAGAAGCTTCATTTTTTCAACACCTAAATCACGCAAAATTTGAGCACCTACACCAATGGTTTGATATTGATGTGAAAGTGCTGCATTGGATTTCACCGGTTTTGGCTTGTTTAAATCATCCAACGCTGGTCCCAAGTCTTGCAAATGATCTTGCCCGATCCAGACTAAAACACCGCGATCACTCGCTGCAATTGTCTGTAGTGCACGGTCAAGATTCCAAGCAGGTTCGCCGTCAGCCTTATTCAGCTTAAGCAAATCACGAATTGGGCTGAAACCATGTACACGTACCGTTGTAACACCTTCTTTAGGCTCGCCTTTAACTAAAGCCAAATGAATGTCCGGGTTACCAATCTCACGATAGCGATAGAGCTCAAATGAACCGTATTCTGTTTGAATGGTTTTTTGATCCAAACGTTCTACAGTCTGCTCATTCGTCATACGGTAGTGAATTAAGTCGGCAATTGTACCAATTTTTAGGCCATGCTTCTCAGCAAAAATTTCTAAATCTGCACGACGTGCCATTGTGCCATCTTCATTGATGATTTCACAAATGACAGAAGCTGGTTCAAGACCTGCTAAACGTGCCAAATCACAACCCGCTTCGGTATGACCTGCGCGGTGTAATACACCACCTGGTTGTGCCATGAGTGGGAAAATATGACCCGGTTGTACGATATCGCTTGGTTTAGCATGCGCTGCAACAGCAGCTTGAATGGTATGTGCACGCTCTGCTGCCGAAATACCAGTGGTAATACCTTCAGCAGCTTCAATAGATAACGTAAAGTTAGTGCTATGCTGAGCGCCGTTCTGGTCAACCATGAGTGGAAGATTCAACTGCTTACAGCGTTCACGGCTTAACGTCAGGCACACTAGACCACGTGCATGGGTAATCATGAAGTTAATATCTTCAGGACGAACATGCGTTGCTGCGATGACAAGATCACCTTCATTTTCGCGATCTTCGTCATCCATCAAGATAACCATTTTGCCTGCACGAATATCGGCGACAAGATCTTCAACACGACTCAGCGGCATTCGCTTTCACCTTTTTTTGTCGTAAGACAATTTCTATTGAATAAATTTCGCATAGTTTACGCTGTTTATAGAATTTTGCCTATGATTCTGATTTATCCAAATTTACCACCCAACATAATAGATCTGGATTTATTTATCTGAATAAATCATAAGAAAATAAAATTATTTAAACTAAATACCATGAATTTAAATAAAAAAAACCTAGCCAAAAGGCTAGGTTTAAATGCGCACAATGACTTTTTAAGAAGCTGCACTACTTGGACTGTCATTTTGTGGGATTGATTTTTTACCCATCAAAATTTCAGTTCTAATATTTTGCGCAAGCTCTGCACATTCAGCGTTCATGCCATTAATCATAAATGCATGACGAGTCATGATATTGCTTGGGTTTGGCATTGCAACAAGCTGATAACTGTCTTGAATAGCTTTAAGCTGATCATTCTCAAGATAAAGCGCAGACTCTTTTGCATGTAGATGTTGTGCTAAACGCTGAGCAGCTTCTTTCGCATCAATCTGCATTGCTTCTACGGCATGACATACAGCACTGCGGGTTTGCAGCGCAAAACGTTTATCTTCACGGTAACGTTTATATAAAACGTCTGACAGTAATTGGAAAACTGTACCTACCATAAGTAAGCATTCTACAGCGTGCGGATGTGAAGTTGAGATTGCGAGTGTTGCGCCTTCTGCATGAAACTCATCTACCACCTCAATATCAGTCGCCTTTAAATGATAATGCTTTGTGCATAGCTCGATACTTTTATTTAAGAAGAGCTGACAAAGTTTAAAATAAGGAACAGAAACAGACTGGTTAACACTACTTAATAACTGTTTAGGGTCATAAAACTGAATATTGAGTGCCAAACTGTCTTGGTTTGTAGATTCTGTGCTTTTTTCTGGTTGTGGGCGAACAAGTGGTTTCGCTTTAGCTTGTTGCTGAGCCTGTGCAACCAAAGTTACTGTATTTTGTTTTTCAAGCGCGAGAGCTTGTGTTAACTCTTGAATCTCATGTTTTAAACGATTTTCTTCGTTAATACGTGCTAGGTATTCACTACGGGTTGGACGAGCGATGGCACGATAAGCAAGCCATAATAAAACATGTAAGAATAACGAAGCTAAAATCGCAAGCCATTGGGTACGAAGGATTTCGCCAATACTTGGTTGAATAAGCGTAATTTCAATAGAACCGACTTTCTTCTCGTTTTGAAGAGCATCACGAACAAAAATTTCACCTTCGCGAGTTTTTGACATGCCGCTTGTTGCCAAAACTTGTTTATTGGCATCAAGAATACGGATAGATGCCACACTTGGATTGGTCGCATAGCGATTGGCAATAAGCGCCAAAGATACCGTATTGGCAGGCTCAAGCTCAGATAAGCTGTCTGCTACGAGTTGGCTGGTCATGAGCTGACCTTGACTCGCACGGTTTTCATTGAGCTGGTGTGTTGTTGCAATCACCAATAAAAAGGTATGCAATGCAAAACTAATGATCAGTAGGCTAGCAAATAGCCCTTGTCTAGGCGCAATCAAGTTAAACTTCCAAGGCAATTATATTGAAATTCGATTATGATTCTTACAATAGTTGTCACTCAGACTAGAGTCAATTCATGCGAGAAATCATTCTTATATCCTTTTTAGGACCGGACCAACCAAACCAGTTTACCCGATTAATGCAAGTACTATCCGTACATTCATTGCAAATACTGGATGTAGGTCAGGCCGTTATTCATAATCAACTGACATTGGGCATCGTGGTCGCTTCAGATAATGAAACTGCGACAGCGTTGGCAATGAAAGAGATTTTGATTTTAGCACATGATATTGGCTTAACAGTGCGCTTTAAACCAATCTCGGGCGCAGAATACGATCAATGGGTAAGCGAAGGTGGACGAACTCGTTATATCGTCACGGCTTTAGCGCCAGAACTGACTGCTGCACATTTACAAGCAGTTACACAAATTGTGTCTACACAAGGCTTTAACATCGAAACGATAACGCGTTTATCCGGCCGTGTAGACCTTGAAAAAGATAGTACATTGCCTCGTCGTGCTTGCGTACAGTTTGGTTTAAGCAGTGGTCCAACTTTAGATGCACAAGCAATGCGTGCAGCTTGTTTACTTCTTTCAAGCGAATTAAATATTGATGTTGCTGTTCAAGAGGACAATGCTTATCGACGCAACCGCCGTTTAGTGTGCTTCGATATGGACTCAACCCTAATTGAGCAAGAAGTGATTGATGAGTTGGCGATTGAAGCAGGGGTAGGCGCACAAGTTGCTGAAATTACTGAAAGAGCAATGCAAGGCGAACTTGATTTCCAGCAAAGCTTCCGTGCCCGTGTTGCATTATTAAAAGGGCTTGATGCTGCTGTTTTACCTAAAATTGCTGAGCGTTTAACCATTACCGAAGGTGCAGAACGCCTCATTTCAACGTTAAAAGCGCTTGGATATAAAACGGCTATTTTATCAGGCGGTTTCCAATATTTTGCTGAATATTTACAAGGCAAACTTGGTATTGATGAAGTTCATGCCAATGTTCTAGACGTACAAGATGGCGTTGTAACTGGTGAAGTAAAAGGTGTAATTGTTGATGGTGCACGTAAAGCTGAATTATTACGTGAGCTTGCCAACAAACTCGATATTTCATTAGAGCAGGCAATGGCTGTGGGCGATGGCGCAAATGATTTACCAATGCTTGCGATTGCAGGACTTGGCGTAGCATATCGTGCTAAACCGCTTGTTCGCCAAAATGCGAATCAGGCGATTTCAAGCGTTGGTTTAGATGGTGTGCTGTATTTACTCGGTATGCATGACAAAGATTTAAACCGTGCTTAAATAATACTGAACAATCATTAAGCGCTGCTCAAGAGTAGCGCTTTTTTTATGCAGAATAGTCATAAAAACAAGCAAGTTATGACAGAATTGTGCACAGAAAAAAGGCAATAAAAAAAACTGAAAAAAACTTATTTTCAAGCAAAAAAACAGCATAGTTTTTTGTAATGACACGCCAGAATTGATGCCATATAGGACGTAGAACTTTTTCAAATTTACAAAAATGTAATGACAAAAGAATGTTGCGACAAAGTATGTCGCATCGACAAATAACAGGTCTTTTTTTCTAAAAAAAAACATCCATAATGCTTTCTAAGCTTCAACACAAATCATGAATTAAAGTTGTTTTTGGAATGAGGTCTGGTGTTCAGACCGAATGTTTTTAGACGTTTTCATTAAGACGGAGGTTTCTATGGTAACAGCGAATTTTGCCGCTATCGCCGGATTCAGCTTAATTGCTGTCGCGCTTGTTGCTGTTTTCTTTTCTCCTTACCGTCGTTGGCTTGGTTTTATGCTTGCAGGGATGTTTTTTTGGGGGCTATTGGAAGTGGTCCGTTTTGGAGTTCAAGTCACTTTTGAAATGCCAGTCACATATAGTTATTTAACTGCACTAAGTCTAGCGATGGTAATGGTCACATTTGTTTTATTACGTGAGGATAAACAGGCACAGAAGGCTTTGGCAAATCGCCAATATATAGAACATACGCCAGTATATGAAGATGATCAGCAGCAATGTTCTAGCCGATAATTAAATTGTTATCTAACGGTAAAAAGGTATGCACAGCATGCCTTTTTTATTTACGAAAACATGATTTTTATTATACAAAGCATTTATTAAAAAATAGCCAGTTATGCTACGATAGGCTGGTCTGTTGACGTTTCATATATAGATTGCGTTGCCAATTAGAATATCATCAGTCGATGCACAAAACAGGCAATGGGGAGCCCTTGCTGAGTTTTGCCCCAAGGTTTTCATAAAAATACAATAGGCGTGAATGTTCATGAAACTTTCTTCTATACCTGTAGTCAAGTTACCACTTGTTGATGTCAGTACAGACCCGTTAGATTTATTGGTAGCAGGTTTGGCACTGCGTATGAAACAGTTGGCACGTACAAGTCCTAAGTTTATTGAGCTAGTGCATGACCGCGCATTCCGCATTCAAATTGGTACTGATTTAGGTGTTGCTCGCCAAATTATTATTAACAATGGTCACATCGATACAGTCGCTGGCTCACCTGAAAAAGCTGACTTTATTTTGCAATTTGCAGATAGCGAACAAGGTGTAAAAACTTTACTTAAAGGCGACCCAACTGCATTTATGACGGGTATGCAAGACGGTAGCATTAAAATGGAAGGCGATTTCAGCCTGCTCGTTTGGTTTAACCAAGCAGCTAAACTCATTCCACCAAGATTACCAAAACCAGTAAAAGATAAAGTACGCCAAGCACGTGCTTTTATTAAAGAAAAAACTGGTCGTTAAGATCTAATAAAAAACTCCCGATTGGGAGTTTTTTTATATCTATGCTTCAACTTCTAAATTGAAAGTGACTGGCCCATCATTAATGAGGTGTACTTTCATATCAGCAGCGAAAATACCTGTTTGAACATTTTCAAACTGTGAACGGGTATATTCAACTAACTGTTCATAGAGTGCTTTTGCATCGCTAGGTGGCATAGCTGGCCCAAAGTCTGGACGCAAACCTTTTTGGGTTTGAGCCATGAGCGTGAACTGAGAAACAAGCAGGACTCCGCCATTTGCCTGAGATACATTCCAGCCCATCTTGCCTTGCTCATCATCAAAAATACGATATTTTAAAATTTTATCGATAAGCTTCTGACCTATGGCTAAAGTATCGTCTCGGCCAATTCCTAAAAAAACCAATAAGCCATTCTGGATTTCACCGGTCGTTTCACCGTCTACCACCACTTTAGCTTCAAGAACTCGTTGTATTAAAGCGCGCATTGTTAGAGAGAGTTTCTGCAATTATTTGAATTGATGCAGTTTAGCAGAAATTAATTTAAATGATTTTTAAAAGGAAATTTCATGGAGTTGCAACAATGGTATAAAAGCTCATAATTCATCTATAAAAATATGCTTTAATGCTAAGAAGCAAGCGAATAATCATTGACTATGTCTCCAATTATCCATTCTTTACTTGATACAGACTTGTACAAATTTACAATGCTACAAGTGGTTTTGCATAAATTCCCGCAAACACATAGTGTCTACCATTTTCGTTGCAGAAATTTAGAAGATACTGTTTATCCATTAGTGGATATTTTGGATGACTTAAACGAGCAACTCGACCATTTATGTAATCTCAAATATAAAGAAGATGAACTACAATATTTAAGAAAACTACGATTTATTAAAAGCGACTTTGTCGATTATTTAGAACTATTCCAGCTTAAACGACGTTTTATTCAGGCCAGTATAGATGCCGAAGGCCGACTAGATATTCGTATTGAAGGGCCGATGGTTCAGGCCATGATGTTCGAGATTTTTGTCTTAGCCATTGTAAACGAATTATATTTTAGCCGTATTAAAACAGATGAAGTCTGGGCTGAAGGTGAACGCCGTTTAAAAGCCAAGCTTGAATTGATTCAGCAATATGAAAAATCCCAGCAGCCGAATGACCCTCCATTTTTAGTTTCTGATTTTGGTACACGCCGCCGCTATAGCTTTGAATGGCAAAAACATGTAGTGGCTGCATTTCATAAAACTGTTCCAAATGTGTTCCGTGGAACGAGTAATGTTTTGCTGGCTAAAGAATTAAATATCACGCCAATTGGAACCATGGCACATGAATTCCTACAGGCGTTTCAGGCGCTTGATGTCCGCTTACGTGACTTTCAAAAAGCTGCTTTAGAAACATGGGTTCAAGAATATCGTGGAGACTTGGGAATCGCTTTGACCGACGTTGTTGGGATGGACGCTTTCCTCAGAGATTTTGACCTGTATTTCGCAAAACTGTTTGATGGCTTACGTCATGACAGTGGTGACCCATATGAGTGGGGCGATAAAGCCTACGCGCACTACCGTAAATTAAAAATTGATACCAAAACTAAAATGTTGACCTTTAGTGATGGTCTCAATTTGCCAAAAGCATGGGAATTGCACCAATACTTCAAAGACCGTTTTCAGGTGAGTTTTGGTATTGGAACCAATTTGACCAACGATATGGGGCAAACACCGCTCAATATTGTGTTGAAACTGGTTGAGTGTAATGGTCAGTCGGTTGCCAAAATTTCGGATAGCCCAGGAAAAACCATGACCGACAATGATACGTTCTTGGCTTATTTACGTCAGGTTTTCCAAATTGAAGAGTTTGAAGAAGCTGTTTAATTACAATGTAGTTTTACAGCTTGGCAGGCACTTAACGCTTAAGAATGTGTATATCTGATTTTTTGCTAAACGGTAGCAGAAAATCAGAGTTTGATAGATATAAGCTTATGCTAAGATAAAATTAAGCTGGTATAAAAAGTAACCATGACGATGACACTCCCTGATTTTAAACTCAATTTATTAATAGAAGCAGAAGAGTTAGTGCCTTATTTAGGCAATGAATATATCCGTATTGTAGATTTGAGCCGCGCCTCGGTTTATGAACAACTCCATATTCCACATGCCATTCACTTACAACCTAAATGGTTGGTGGCTCAGCATGAAGAAGCCACTGGTATTTTGCCAGATGAAGCCGGTTTACAAGCGCTCATTGAAAAATTGAATATTTCACCAAATCACCATGTGGTTGTCTATGACGATGAAGGTGGGGCATGGGCTGGGCGTTTAATCTGGAATTTACATTGCTTAGGGTTTACCCGTACCAGTTTAATTAATGGCGGCATTCATGCATGGTTAGGTGCAGGTTTACCCACCACAGCTGAGGTTGAAGAAATCCCTCGAGTTGATGATTTAATTCAGATTGATTTATCACATGCTGCTCAGTTCCGAGTGAACTATGAAGAACTGCGCAAACAGGTTGAACAAGAAAGCATTCAATTGTGGGATTGTAGAACGAGTGATGAGTACAGTGGTGTCCGTTTAGCAGCACGACGCGGTGGTCACATTCCAAATGCACTCCATTTTGAATGGAGTACTGCACTTAATCGTCAAAATCATCTAAAATTGCATCCGCTTGAACGCACGCGGCAGCGTCTTGAACAACTTGGGTTCGATTTAAAACAACCTGTAGTCGTATACTGCCAGTCACATCACCGTTCTGGTTTGGCCTATATTTTGGCTAGACTTTTGGGTTGGGAAGCAAAAGCCTATGATGGTGCGTGGAGTGAATGGGGCAATCGCCTCGATAGTCCTATCATTACTGGAGAATCGCCGTCTTGAGTTTTACATCTCGCTTAAAAAAAGAATTATTTATTAAGGCACAAAATCTTGTTCCTCAGCATCAGTTAAGCCGTGTGGTGGGTAAAGTTGCTGCAAGTGAAAATCCAGTATTAAAAGCTGCGGTTATTCATGCATTTAAAACCAAATACGGCATTGATTTATCAATTGCTGAACAAGGCAATGCACTCAAATACAAATCTTTTAATGATTTCTTTACTCGTGCATTGAAAGATGGCGTACGTCTAGTTGATGAAAATGCTGATAGCATCGTTTCACCAGCAGATGGCGCAATTTCTCAAATTGGTAAAATCACTGCTGGCGAAGTTTTTCAGGCAAAAGGCCAAAGCTTCTCTGTAGAAAAATTAATTGGTGACCCACAACTTGCTCAACCTTTCCAAGAAGGTAAGTTTGCAACGGTTTATTTGTCTCCACGCGATTATCACCGTGTTCATATGCCATTTTCAGGCACATTAACTGAAACTTTGTATGTACCGGGTGAGTTATTTTCAGTAAACCAGGTCACTGCTGAAAATGTACCGGGTTTATTTGCCCGTAATGAACGCATGGTGTGTTTGTTTGATACTGAACTTGGTCGTATGGCTGTTGTTTTAGTCGGCGCTATGATTGTTGCAGGTATTGAAACTGTAGCAACAGGTAAAGTAAAACCGTCGGGTCGTATCGAATTACAGCATCATCAGTTGAAGTTAGAGAAAGGTGCTGAGCTTGGCCGTTTTTATTTAGGTTCTACCGCTATTATTTTATTTGAAAAAGATAAAATCGAGTGGGAAAAACGTTTTAAAGCCGAGTCAGTTGTTGTGATGGGCGAACGTATGGGCCATACGATCTAACCCAGAAATAAGATTTAAAAAGAGAGCATTTGCTCTCTTTTTTATTTACATTTCTATAATTAACTATATTTTTAAATATAATGTTTACCAGTAAATTAATTTTTAACTCATTATAAATACTCACGAAGAGAATAAAATGTCCCCAACTCCTATCATTAGTTTATATTTTGCTTCGGCTTTGACTTTCGTGGCCGCGTTACTTCATTTTATTTGTGTGTTTTGGGGAGCAAATGGTTTTCGGTTTTTAGGGGCTGGGAAAAGTATTGTTCAGATGGTCGAAAGGGGACATTGGTATCCGAATTTTACAGCTATAGCTGTGGGGATTATTCTAACAGTATGTTCTATGTATGCCTTCTTTGCAGCAAAAGGACTACAGCTATTACCTTTTACCGAAATTATTTTGTCACTTGTTGCAGCCGTGTTTCTTATTCGTGGTTTTGCTTTTCCATGGTTAAAATCAAAATTTGTTGGGAATAGTGATTTATTTTGGTATATCAGCTCAGCCTTTTGTTTAATACTGGGTACTTTATATGCCGTAGGCGTATATTCAATATCAAAGAATATATTTTAGCTTAGGCAGAGTTAATACTTTTCAAAATTAAAAAGGGAGTATGACTCCCTTTTTAATTATTTAGTCCAACCATATTTTTTGAAAATAGCATTGCCTTGTTGAGAGGATAGAAAATCCACAAAACGTTTAGCTTCAGTGTCTTTTAAACTATGCTTGGTTAAGGCTACACCTGTATCTCGATAAATAACTAGCTCTGGTTCAATCGGTATAATTTGTCCAATGTCTGGGTTACTGACTCCCCAAATATTAAAGACTAACCAAGCATCATAGCTGCTATTTTCTTCCCAGTTTTTCTTGGCAATTCCTGTGTTGGCTGCATAGGTGGCAATATTTTTTCGAAAAGATTTGGTTAATTGAATATTTCCAGTTCTGCCAGCAATATCTTCCCACATACCGACTTGACCTGCGCCATGTGTAACTAAAACCTTAACGCCGGGTTTAGCGAGGTCTTTAAAACCTTTAATATTCTTAGGGTTTCCCTTTCTCACTAAAATGGCTGCGGGACGTAAATATAAAGGCTCTACCGAGTCTTTTATAATTTGCTCAGAAAAAGCATTTTCAAAATCAGACATCATGGCTTCGGAACCGCTATATATAACATCGGCATCTTGTTTCGCTTTTTCCGACCATTGAGAAGTAGGTCCAGAAGTCACATGGACTGCTATGCCCGTTTTATTGGTGAATTGTTTGGCGGCTTCTTTCATTGCGGGTGCTGGACCACCAGGACCATACACTTGTACGTCTGCAAAGCTATGGATAGATATAGAACCGAGAATAAGACAAATTAGGTACGGTATAAATTTATATTGTTTTGACATTTTAATCGCTGTAGTAATTAGGAAAATATCAGCATATATTTTTTATTATTTAAACGGGATTAATTTTTGCAACTGTATTTATATTACATATTTTTAAAATATAGTTTTATTAAATTTCAGTAAATCTGTTTTAATGTGTTTTTAGATTGAATATAAATTATAGATAATTTTATGGTAATTTATATTTTATAAATTGATTATTTAAATAGATGCAATGTAAATAATAGAGGAGTAATCCCTTGATTAGAAAAAGTAATTCCTTTTTAAAAATTTTATTCAGCAGTATTTGTTTGACGTCTGGCTCTGCTATGGCTGCTCCAATTACAGATTTGAGTAAGCAAATAGTGAGTGAAAAACCGGGTTCAATACTGTCTATAGTACAGCAAGATGTAACGAATTTATTTCCTCATGCCGATCAGCGTTTGTTGATCAATTATCGTAGTCGAGGTGTGAATGGCGAGCCTATCGTTGCCTCAGCATTTATTTTATTACCAAAAGGAACACCTCCAAAAAATGGCTGGCCTATATTGGCTTGGGCGCATGGCACGACCGGAGTTGCTGACACCTGTGCACCTTCTGGTGACTATTTAGGTGGCCCTGTTCATTCTTATCAAGAAGTTGCTTCCAAAGCTTTAGATGGTTGGCTTGCACGTGGCTATACGGTCGTTGCGCCCGATTATCAGGGATTAGGTACGCTAGGTGCACATCCCTATATGAATGCCAATAGCCAACTGCATACGGTAGTCGATGCCGTACGAGCATTACATTTGCTTAAGCCAAAAGATTTTAATAAACAGTGGTTGGTGATGGGGCATAGTCAAGGCGGGGCTGCGGCAATTGCAGTGTCTGCCTATGGTCAAAAAGATGCACCTGAACTCGATTTAAAAGGAGCGATTGCGCTTGCGCCAGGTGGCTATCAATATGAAGGCATTGCAGAGTATGTAAAAACTAATCCAAACCCAGAACCTAGCGTGGCAGCTTTCTTCCCGATTGTGTTATTGGGAGCGCAAGCAGCAGAACCAAGCATTGTTCCTGAAAATTTAGTTAGTCCCGAAATGAACACTGTGCTCACACAAGCACGTAGCCGCTGTTTATCTGAACTTCAATCTGATTTGAAAAAATCTCCTTCTAGCATATTTAAAGCTAATGCAGATTTAAAACCTCTTTTGGCTTATCTAAAACAGCAATCCATTGAAAATATGGTACCGACTGTTCCGTTAATGATTGTTCAAGGTTCTAAAGATCATTTAGTCGACCCTAGAGGAACATCAGCTTATTACCAACAGCTATGTAAATTAAAAAAACCAGTGATTTATCAAACGATTGATGGTGGAGATCATCGCGATGCATTGCGCCAGAGCAACACTTTTGCCACCAACTTTTTAAATGTTATAGAGAAAAATCAGGCTAAATCTTATTGCTCTAATTTTAAATAAATAGATTTAAATGCGACAAAAAAGCCGACTTTCATGAGTCGGCTTTTTATATGTACGAGTGATAATTTTAGGTCATGTTATAGAGTCTTTCTTTTGGAAAAACTGCGGTAAAGGTTGATCCTTCATTTTCTTTAGATTGCACATCTAAATACGCGCCGTGTTGCATCAGCACGTGTTTTACAATCGCTAAGCCTAAACCTGTACCACCAGTTTGACGACTACGGTCGCTGTCTACGCGGTAGAAGCGTTCGGTCAGACGCGGCAAATGTTTTGGGTTAATCCCGATACCTGTATCTTGCACGCTAAAGTAAGCATGTTCACCATCGTCGTGCCAGCCAATGGTAATGGTTCCACCTTTTGGCGTGTACTTGATGGCATTGGTAATTAAATTACTAAATGCGCTGGCAATTTCCATGTCAGAACCAATTAAGTCACAGTGACTATCAATGTGTAAATTGAGCGTGTGTCCATAATCAGCATTATAGGCCTGAGCATCATCAAACAATTGATTCATTAAACTCGGCATTTCAATAATCTGGTTTTTTGCAATTTTCTTATTATTTTCTAAATTTGATAACAGCAGTAAATCATTCACTAACGCGTTCATACGCTTAGTTTGAGACTGCATCTGATCAAATGCGCGTTTCCAGCGTGGGCTAATATCTTCTTGGTCGGTAAATGTTTCGATATAACCACTGAGTACAGTTAACGGTGTACGCAGCTCATGCGAAATATTATCGACGAAGTCTTTACGCATTTGCTCAAGGTTGTGCATACGAGTCACGTCGTAAGCCACCAATAAACGACTTTCTCCACCGAACCGTGTGAGTTTGACCTGTACATAACGGTCATCATCAAGACTTGAATGGAGTTTTATCCCATCCGGTGCTTGATCAATATTGTTAAAATATTCAATAAAAGTAGGCTGGCGCAAAATGGTTAATAAGTTACGACCACGGTCGAGAGGGCTGATTCCCAATAAACGCTCTGCGGCAGGGTTCCACCATTCAATTTGATGTTGATCATCAATGAGTACTACTGCTTCAGCAAGGGCAACCAAAGAGGATTGAGCACGGTCAATCAGCCCCACCATTTCGGCTTGAACAATACGTTCCTGACGCTGAGCACGATACACATTAAATAATAATGCCCCCCAAATACCACTTAGGTTGGGAGGAACATCGTAAGGATTATTGGCAATCCAGTCATTCACCAAATATAAAGAACGCAACTGGAGTGCAAAAAACACCACGAAGGCGATAAAAATACAGCTCCAGAAATACCCAACCCCTAAACCGACTAAACCTGCAATAATCAGGAAAAATAATAAAAGTCGTAAATCTTGTTTAGCAAACGTCCACAAACTACTGTAACGGGAAAGCTTTTGTTCACGTACCTGTTCAGGGACGGGGTAGGGTTCATACATAAATTTTGGTTAACCTGCGGCTAAATCTGCACGTGTAGAGAAACGATAACCTGTACCACGTACGGTTTGAACAAATCGGTCAACACCAAAAGGTTCTAACACTTTACGTAAACGACGGATATGTACATCGATGGTACGATCTTCAATGTATACATTACCGCCCCATACCTGATCGAGCAACTGGGCACGTGTATATGCACGTTCCGGATGGGTCATAAAAAATGCAAGTAAGCGATATTCAGTTGGTCCCATATCTAAAATGCTGTTACCAAAGCTTACGCGTTGGCTTACAGGATCAAGAATTAAGCCATTGGCATCAATTGTTTTTTCTCCGCTTAATGCATTTGCACGGCGTAGAACAGCTTTAATACGAGAAACCAGTTCACGGGTTGAAAATGGCTTAGTCATATAGTCATCTGCGCCAGCGTCTAGACCTTGTACTTTGTGGTCTTCTTCTCCGCGAGCAGTGAGCATAATGACTGGAATTTCTGCTAGGTTTTCATCACGTTTTAAGCGGCGGCATAAATCCACACCACTTACGCCTCCAGGTAACATCCAATCAAGCAAGATAAGTGCTGGACGTTGGTCGACGATAATTTGATGAGCCTGTTTGGCATCTTCAGCCTGTAAACATTGAAAGCCTGCCATATCCAAAGAAGTATGGATCATTTCACGAATAGGAAGCTCATCATCGACAATTAAAATATAGTCATCTTTCACAGCGTAATACCTTGTAGATTTTAACGGTGAACCGTTTTGTAGTTATGACAGGCTTATTACAAAGATTAATTATGACAATTTCATTGCAGAAAAGTCTATAAAATCGAATTTAGCAATAATTTGTGACAAAAATACGGCAAGCACATGACCGAATGATGACAGGGCGACATAAATTTTCTTAAAGCCATTCAAGGTGTTACCAATTTGCTTTCAGCTAGGTTTTTGGACTTAAAGTAGTGTCAAAAAACTTTAATATTATTTTGAAACCTGAGCCAATAAAGACAAGAAAACAATACGGCAGGCTGTCAAAACTTGCTCGAGAGACTGCTCAAAGCCACCCATCACCCATCGAATTGCAATTTGCGTAACGTAACCATTTAACCCTGTTGCAATTAAAGAGAGCTCATTTTCCTTATGCTGTATTTGCGGCATGGTCAGCATAACGAACGCTTGGATCATACGGTCAAACTGAGCAAGGGTTTCCTGAATGGTGGCTTGATTATGTAATTCCTGAACCAGAACTGCATCAACGTAGACGATACGAGCTAAACGAGGATCTTCTTTTAAAGTCGTCAGCAGTGCTCTTAAGCCTGCATCGACCATTTTTTCTGGATCTGGCGCAGCTTTAATCACAGCTTGCATTAAGTTTTGCTGTAACTCTTCAATCATTTTTAAAAAGATGGTTTGGAATAAATCCTCACTCTTTTTAAAAGATTCATAAAAATAGCGTTCGGTGAGTTTTGCTTCTTGGCAGACATCCTTTACCGTCACTGAAAAAAAGCCAAGGGTTCCATAAGTCGCAATACCCGCTTCAATGAGTTTTTCACGGCGTGCTTCTTTACGCTCGGAAAGAGATAACCCTTTGAACTGACGTTCTTTACTCACAGTTTTTGTTTTCTTTTTACTGGTTGAGTCGTTTGTCGCCATAAATAAATGGTTTCCTGATTTATCGGTTTTTCGGCAAATATAAGGCCTATGATAAAGCGGTCAGCAGAATTGTGCCAATCTATCTGAAATTACAGTGTACTATATTGACAATGAATATTGTCAAAATTATATTAAAAGAGTCTAAAGTGCACATGCAATGAACCGATTGTGCAAATCGAAAAACAAAGGATGGACAATGAAAAATTTTAAAAACAAAGTCGCTGCAATCACGGGCGCAGGTTCTGGCATTGGGCAACAATTAGCAATTCTCTTGGCGAAACAAGGCTGCCATCTTTCGTTAAGTGACATTAATGAAAAGGGTTTAGAGAAAACTGTTGAGCTATTAAAACCCTACAGTAATATTACTGTAACAACCAAAAAGTTAGACGTTTCTGACCGCGAAGCAGTAAAGCAGTGGGCACAGGAAACCGTGCAAGATCATGGCTCTGTTAATCTCATTTTTAACAATGCTGGGGTTGCTTTAGGTTCAACTGTAGAAGGCGCAACCTACGAAGATTTAGAGTGGATTGTTGGAATTAACTTTTGGGGCGTGGTTTACGGGACCAAAGAATTTTTACCGTTTATTAAGCAAACTCAAGATGGTCACATTATCAATATTTCTAGCTTATTTGGTTTAACAGCTCAGCCAACCCAGTCTGGCTATAACGCGACTAAATTTGCGGTACGTGGTTTTACCGAATCGTTACGCCAAGAGCTAGATATTGAAAAATGTGGTGTAAGCTCGTTATGCGTACACCCAGGCGGTATTCGTACCAATATTGCGAAAGCTGCAAAAATGAGTGACAGCTTAAGCAGCTTAGGTATGGACCCGACTAAATCAATTCAAAACTTTGATAAGTTCCTACGTACCCCACCAGAAGAGGCGGCTCGTCAAATCTTAGACGCAGTTTTGAAAAATAAACGCCGGTTATTGATTGGTAGTGACGCAAAAATTCTGGATGCATTCCAACGTTTGTTCCCGACAGGATACCAACGTGCTTCAACCATTGTGACGAAATGGATGAAATAAGATTTAAATTAAAAAAAGCCATCAATTGATGGCTTTTTTTATAAGGTTCAAGCTTTTTAAATCAGGACTTTGATCTTCTTTTTCTTCCAAATAAACTGGTAATACAAGCCTTGAACAATACAGAGGCTGACAAATGCCAAGGCATAGGCAAACCAGATTCCTTTAAGTCCCCATATTGAGCTAAACCAGTAAGCACATGGAATTTCAATAAACAAAATAGCCGAGATATTAAGTAACATTGGGGCTGTCACAGTTCCGCTGGCACGCATGATGGATGCAAAAATAGCGCCTGCACCAAAGAATAAAATTGCCCAAAGTACAATAAATAAAAGCTGCTGCCCTAATACCACCACGGTTGGGTCGGTAATAAATAAAGCCATCAAATATTTTGAAAAGAGATAGCCCAGTGCAATTAGGGCACCTGTAAATAAAAAGTTCATACCTAGAGCCGTGCGGGTAACACGTGCAAGTAGGTCTGATTTACCTGCACCAATGGCTTGTGCTGCAAAAATTGAAGCCGCAATTGAGATTGATAAAGCAGGGAACTGAATATAGTTGAGTACTTGGTTTACGGCACCATACGCAGCTGTCGCATGCGCTCCAAAGCGGTTAACTAAACCTACAATCACGAGTCCCGCCATAGAAGTCGTAATCATTTGAATACCTGTTGGCACACCTAAACGTAAAATGATTTTGCTCAATTCTGGGTTGTGACGGATATGTTGCAAAAGCTGGCGGTTCGGTCGAAGCGGATGCTTTTTCTTGTTTAGGTAAATCGCAAGAAAAATTAGGATAGCAATATAACTAATAATTGATGCTATAGCGGGTGCAATAATGCCGAGAGCAGGAAAGCCAAAATAACCTTTAAGCAAAATTGGGGTAATAATTACGCCAATTACACTGGTTAATGCCAATGCCAGTAAAGGTGTAGTACTGTCACCCACACCACGTAAAATTGAGGTATAGATAATATAGACAAATAGAAGCGGACTACCCGCTAACATCCATTGTACATAAGGCAAAGAGAGATGCATGACCTTTGGGTCGGTGCCTAAAAGCTCTAAAATATTGTGGGCAAAAAATACACCAATAATCGCGGTAATGATTCCGCCAATAATGGTCATAAACAGGGTAGAACCCACTACACTTTGTACTTTTTCAAAATTCTGTGCGCCCCATGCTTGCCCTACTAACACTGTGGTGCCTGTTGAAATTCCGATAATAAAAGCAAGCAGTAAAAACAAAATCGGGAAATATACAGAAACTGCGGCAATTGCATCGACTCCCATCATCTGTCCAACAAAGATGGTGTTAATGGTGCCAGACAGATTTTGCAAAATATTGGTTGCAATAAGCGGCAATAAGAAAACAAAAAATGTTTTCCATAGATTTTGCTGATGAATTAAAGACTGTCTTGGTGGCATTTGTTCTCCATCGCCCATCTCTTTGATGAGCGGGGCGGATATTCAACTTAGCATATTTAGATAAGATTTCTTGTAGTGTTTTGCTAGGCTAAGTTTCTAAATTTATTAACATTCATTCAAGATTTCTCCTGCTTTTTGCAATGTCTCATCATTTTTAGCAAAGCAGAAGCGAATCAGACGTAAAGACTCTGGTGCTTGCTGGTAGAAAACCGAAACAGGAATAGCCACAATTTTATATTGCTCGGCAAGAAACTGGCACATTTCAACATCGTTTAAGTCGGGTCTAATTTGACTGTAATCCAAGTTTTGGAAATAAGTACCTTGAGATGGTTTAAGTAAAAAACGGCTATTGTGAATTGCCTGATTAAATCGATCTCGCTTAGTTTGATAAAACTGCGAAAGTTCCTGAATGTGTTCCGGATGTTGCTGCATATATTGCGCTAGCGCAATTTGACAAGGTGTCGTACCACAGAAATTTGCATATTGGTAAATCTGGCGGAACAGACGCATTAATTCAGGTGAAGCCACACAGTAACCAGTTTTCCAGCCTGTTACATGGAAGGTTTTACCAAAAGAACCAATCACAAAACTACGTTCTCTGAGCGCTGGAAAATGCAATGCACTAAAGTGTTGCTGACCATCAAAAACCAAATGTTCATAGACTTCATCGGATAAAACCACAATGTTTTTATCTTGAATAAGTTCAATGAGTTCTAACCAGTCTTGTTTTTCCCAGATAGTGCCAGTGGGATTGTGAGGCGTATTCACCACAATCATACGGGTTTTGTCATTAATCAAATCTTTGACTTGTTGCCAGTTCACCTTAAAGTCAGGTGCTTGCAGGGCAATACGAACAGCTTTACCACCTGCTAGCTGAACAGAAGGCCCATAGCTGTCATAACTCGGGTCAAAAATAATGACTTCATCACCTGTGTTGATACAGGCTTGTATAGCACAGAAAATAGCGATGGTCGCGCCAGGTGTAATCGTGATCTGGGTTACAGGGTCAAGTTGACGTTGATCACGCTGTTGAAACTGTAAAGCAAGCTGTTCACGGAGTGCGAGAATGCCATCACCAGGTGGGTATTGATTGTGTCCAGCCAAAGTTGCCTGTGAGAGGGCTTCGAGCAAAGCATGAGGGGCTGGAAAGTCTGGGAAACCTTGTGAAAGGTTAAGTGCACCCAAGCGCTGTGCCATTGCCGTCATGGTACTAAAAATAGTTACCCCTTGTGCGGGCAATTTTGACTGAAGCTGTAGCATGTTATTCTCTTAAGATAATTATTAACGTTATAAAATCGATTCAATCGCTGCGCGGATTACACCTAGAGTTAAACCGATAAATGCACCCACTACAACGCCATTTACTCGAATCATGTGTAAGTCGCCACCGACTTCATTTTCAATTTTTCCAATCATTTCACGTGAGTCCCATTCATGAATGCGCTCACTCACATAGCGTATGATTTTATGGCTATATTGATCCGTAAAGTTCATGGCAAGTCCTGTCATTTCTTTGTTGAGAACTTCGCGTACTTTTACATTTTGGACAAGGTTTTCACCCAATTGCTGAATGGCAGCTCTAAGGTTCATTGCAATGCCAGAATCTTCTTTCATTAGATCTGCTTTAATGGCATCACATAAAATGGTGACAGCACCACTAATGAAATTTAGAACTTGTGGACTATCTAACAGCGCATCTTTACCGCTATTGAGACGTTGACTGGCAACACTGTCAGGATTTGCTAATTCGAGCATAAGCGAATGAGCAACGGTTTCAATTTCCTGTCGCCAAGGGTGTTCGTGGTCGGCCAGCATTGATTCTACTTTTTCAACCAGTGAATCGATGGTACGTTGTTGAACATCAATACCAATCCAGCTTGCACCTTTTGCAAGAGACCAGACACCCAGCGCTTTAAACATTTTTCGGGTTAACTCACGGGTTTTATCCGGGTTTTGTACGACCCACTCATGCGCAATATCGAGACCACGTTGCAATACATCTTGGTGGAAATCATTTTCCAAGACCGCGCGTAGCATTTCACTGGCGAGTTTATTGACTTGAGTGTTACGCACCCATTGCACACTGTTGTTTTGCACAAAATTAGCAATTTGCTCTTGGCTAACAAATTCAAAAATTTTCGGGACAGTTTGCTGAATGAGCTGCACTACTTGTGTGTTGTTTTGTGGGCTGGCTAGCCATTGCCCAATGGCAAGGCTTAGGTCAGTTTTTTCTAAGCTTCGTTCTACTACTTGAGGTGATAGAAAATTTTCCTGCACAAATCGGCCCATTGACTCTGCAATACGAGCCTTATTGCGTGGAATAATTTCGGTATGATCCCGCAAAAATTTTGGGATAGGAAGCTTGCCAAATGGGTTTCGAAACAGGACGGTAATGGCATACCAGTCTGCGAGTCCACCCACTACGCCAGCTTCCGCGCCTAACATTAAAATATGAATTAAGTTGGTGTACTCTGGCAGAAAGCGATTGGCAATCAATAACCCAATCCACAGCACTACTACAATAATAAGTGCCAGCGTCGCAAAGTATTTGCTGCGCTTCAGATTGGGTGCATGGTGTACTTCTTCTGCCATATTCATACGGTCATCCTATTCATTTTTGTTTTACTGGCGGCTCAGGCGGCGGCAACAATTCTCCTGTCGGGCTTAAACCATATTTTTGTCCGATAGATTTGAGAATTAACGTTGCATCAAAAGCGTCCTGCGGAGCCTGCTTTTGATCCCGATAACATTCAATAGTATACGACACTTGAACAGGGTCGATATTGACCACTTGTGGGAAATCATAGAACGGATCATGCCAGAAGCCCGGATAACGGCGACCATAACCATACGGATAAAAACTCGGCGCAGATGGGTAAACCACGGCCTGACGAGGTGGTTTTTGGCTTTGATTACTTGGGTCATTTTGCACTTTAAAAAAGCGGAAGCCTTTTTGTACGGTCGTTTGTGCTGCTTTCACCAAGGTAATTTCTTCAGCTGTTCCATAGCTCATGTTTGAGTCAGCTTGGAAGCTGATTCGGAACGTTTGTGCATTTAACGGATAGGCTGAAAACTGGCCAAGCTGATTGAAGGTTTTGGGTTTGCTCGGTAGGGTTGAACAAGCACTTAAAGTTAAGGCAGTGCCTAAAGCTAAACAAAGAGAGAGATATTTCATGGTGAACTCCCAGCTGAGCATGGAAGAATGGATAACTCAGCATTAAAAAATAAAGCAGTCTTAAAAACTGCTGTTCGGTTCTAATAAAAATTCGGTTTCCTCTAGTGTTGAAACACGTCCAAGGATGGCATTGCGATGAGGATAACGTCCAAAGCGATCGATAATCACTTTATGTTTTTTCTCAAAGCTTAAATTTATTTCATTGCCGAGGCGTTGAAATAATTTTAAAGCAAACTCATGAATTAGCTTCGATTCACTATGCATAAACGGCATGTATAAAAACGAGCGCTGTTCAGGGTTAAGCTGTGCATCGAGTTGCAAGCTAATTGCTTCTTGTGACAAAGCTAAAGCGAGGCTGTCGTAAGCAAAAGATTCGGGTTGATCACGATAAATGTTGCGAGAAAACTGATCTAGCACAATAATCTCTGCAAGACGACCTTCTGCCGTTTTTCGCCAAGACCAAAGTTCTGCTCGAGTTGCCTGACGATGAATGTCTGCAAATTGATCACGAATTTTTGTGTCAAATTCATCACTTTTTGCAAACCAAAGTGAACGGTGTTCAGGTGAAAACCAGAAGTTTAAAATGTCTTGATCGTTCATGATATTGACAACTCTTTAGCAATTATTCTTCAATAAAATCACAATTCTTTCGTGTCTTAAATAACAAGATTGTGATAAAAATTGCCAAACTGAAATGATGTGATCATATCAACATCCATATCATGTCACGATTTTGTATATAGTGATCTTTTATAAGCGAGCAAATGCATGAGTCAACCCACTACACCATCTCAATCAGTTATTCCTGCTTGGGTGGATTCGTCGCTACTACAAGGCATGTTACGTGGAATAGAACGTGAAAGCCTACGTATGCAAAGTAATGGGTTCTTATCACAAGAGTTACATCCAAAAGCATTAGGTTCAGCTTTAACACATCCAAAAATTACAACTGACTATTCAGAAGCGTTGATGGAGTTTATTACTTCACCACAGCCAACGATTGGGGATGCCTTGCATGAGCTCACCGATATTCATGCGGTTGTACACCGTCATTTAGAAAATGGTGAAAAACTCTGGCCGTTATCTATGCCATGTATGCTAGATGACAATGAAGAGCGTATTCGTTTAGCTCAATACGGTACTTCTAATATTGGCCGTTTTAAGACGCTTTATCGCCGTGGATTGGGTATTCGTTATGGTCGCCGTATGCAGACGATTTCGGGCGTACACTATAATTTATCTTTTCCAGATTCGCTTTTTACTGCCTTGCAGGCACATGAAACTGACGAAAAATTAAAAGCACTCAGTCTGCAAGATTATCGTAGTCATCGTTATTTTGGGCTTATCCGTAACTTTATTCGCTTAACGCCACTGGTAATGTTCTTAGTCGGAGCGAGTCCTTCGGTTTGTCGTTGTTTCTTGACTGGACATGAACATCATTTGTTGCCTTTAATCAAAGGGTCATACTATTTACCGTATGCTACAGCCCTGCGTATGGGACGTTTAGGTTACCAAAACTCGGCACAAAAAAGTTTAGGCATTCACTACAACAACCTATCTGGTTATCTGGCTGGTTTACAAAAAGCCGTACATTCTCCTTACCCGCCATTTAGCCGTTTAGGGTTAAATGATGCCTCTGGTGAACCGTTGCAAATTAATGACCATGTTTTACAAATCGAGAATGAGTATTACAGTCTCGTGCGTCCAAAACAGGTGCCGCATGCGGGTGAAACACCATCTCAAGCCTTGCAAAATCGAGGAGTGGGTTATGTTGAACTTCGTGCAGTAGATGTAAATCCATATTCACCAATTGGTGTAAATGAAACAACGGCTGGTTTCCTTGAGGCACTGGCGCTTTATTGCTTACTCAGTGATAGTCCTGAGTTGCTATGTCCTGAGCAAGATTTGATTGAGAAAAACCAGACAGAAGTGGTTAACCGTGGCCGAGCGCCAAACGCAACCATTACTGATTTAAACGGGTCTTACCATATTGAGGACTGGGCACGTCAGCATATTTCGAACATGCAGGCTTGTGCCAAATTACTTGATCAGACCTATGCAACAAATCTGTACAGCTCGGCTTTGACCGTAATGCAAGAACGCATTGATGAAGTAGATGAAACATTATCTGCACATGTGATTGATGACACGTTAAAGCATGGTGGAACCTGGAGCTTTGGCAGTCATATGGCACAGATGCATGCTGAAAGTTATGAAAAGCATGAAATCAGTGCAGAGACTTTACAATATTTTGAACAATTGGCTGCACAATCTTTACAGCAGCAAGAACAACTTGAGCAAGATAGTCAGATCAGCTTTGATCAGTATCTTGAACAATATAGATAAAAACGAGGTTTTACATGCGATTAAGTTACCGTTTGGTGAGTGGACTGCTTGTACTGGCAAGCATTGTCGGCATGTCTTTTGCGTTATATTTGGAACATGTAAAAGGGTTAGAGCCATGTCCGCTCTGTATTTTTCAACGTGTTGGCTTAATGGCAATGGGATTTGTGGCGCTCATTGCATTTTTGCATAACCCAGTTTCCAATGCGATTAAACGCTTCTATGCATTTTTAGCAGGTATTGCAATTTTATGGTCAGTCGGCGTGGCAGGCCGTCATGTTTGGATACAGCATTTACCAGCAGACCAAGTACCAAGCTGTGGACCAGGTTTAAATTATTTAATCGATGCTTTACCGATGAAAGCAGTTTTACAAGAAGTGCTTTCTGGTTCAGGTGAATGTGCGGCAATTGACTGGACTTTTTTAGGTCAGTCTTTACCAGTGTGGTCATTGGTTTATTTCGTTTTGCTTTTGCTAGTCTGTTTATGGCAGTTATTCCGTTTTTATCCAGTATTTAAGACTACTAAAAAGTGAGTTTAACATGATTAAAAAAAGCTCAACTTAAGTTGGGCTTTTTTTAATCACATTAGAATAAGTGAGAATATAAGAAAAATTGATAAAAATAACGCATAATTTTGTAGACAGATAGTTCTGTTTTTTATAAAGTGCAGCCGTTTATATATCCTTATGATTATAAAAAAATGCTTTTTAATATATTTAGTGTCTTGGAAAAAATAGGGCTAAATGCCCAGAAACGTGCTATCCATGTACAGTTTTCTAATGAACTACTCAATAACCAAATATTCTTACAACGTATAGAAGGTCAACATCAGCTGAATGGTGGCCTAATGGCAGAATTGATCTGCCTTTCAACCAATGCCCAAATTGCATTGAAGCAATTTATTGGTGTTCAAGTCGCTGTTGATCAGGTCACAGATTCGGGACAATTGTTCCGAACAACAGGTATTGTGACCGAAGCCAGTTATGGACAAAGTGATGGTGCTTTAACGCTTTATAAGCTGACTATAGAAGACGCGACAAATTTATGGCACAAACGCCGTAATAGTCGTGTTTTTATGAATAAAAGTATCGTAGAAATTACCGAAGTTCTATTTAAAGAGTGGCAAGAAAAAAGTCCACTGTTTGCTGCGAGTTTAAGTCTAGACTTGGGTGGGTTAAGTCAAAACTATGATATTCGACCTTTCACCATGCAGCACAATGAGTCTGACTATGACTTTCTTACGCGCTTATGGCGAAGTGAAGGCATTAGTTGGCTCATTGATGAGTCAGAGCTTTTTGTTCCGCATTTTACTGCGCCAATACAAGCTCAAAAACTAAGACTAATTGACGACAATAGTCAGTATCAGGCTTTAGAGCGTCGTAGTATTCGCTATCACAGAAGTAGCGCAACCGAATATCAAGATAGTATTACTGGTTTTGTTGCAGTACGAAGTTTGCAACCGACAGCGGTACATGTACAGCGCTGGCAACCCGATGTCCTTGCACAAGAAGAGGGTAATGGTTCGGTTGTTACCACACATACACATTCAGACAGCTTTGACTCAGCCACTTTAAGTCTTGAGCAAGCATGGCATGTAAGCCCCGCTTGGATGCAAGATTTAAAAGGAGAAGATCAGGCAACCGCTTCGGGTAGTAGTCAGTTAGAAAAACTAAATCAGCACTTCACCGACATGCATGCGAGTCGGGCTAAATACTTTAAAGCTTATAGTAGTGTCCGCGATAGCCAAGTCGGTTATTGGTTTAATCTACGCGAGCACCCTGAAATTGATCAGCATGAAGGGGCAGATCAAGAGTTCCTGATTATTGCTAAAAACTTCTATAACCAAAATAACTTGCCTAAAGATTTACATCAGCAGGTTAGCCAGTTATTAACCCAAAGTCGTTGGGATCAACATGGTTATGATGATATAGAGCGTCAAGGTAATGAACTGACTCTAATACGCCGTCAAATCAAAACTGCACCTGAATATAATCCAGAACAGCACCGCCCCATTGCCTACCCACAAAGAGCGAAAGTCGTGGGGCCACAAGGAGAAACCATTCATGTCGATGAATGGGGGCGCATTAAAGTACGTTTTCTATTTACCCGTAGTGATGATCATGGCCATGACGGTGGTGCAGGTAGCAATGATAACGATACCGACTCGGCTTGGGTGGACGTACTGACTCCTTGGGCAGGAGAAGGCTATGGCGCACGTTTCTTACCACGTATTGGTGAAGTGGTTGTCATTGACTTCTTTGATGGCAATATTGACCGTCCATTTGTGACTGGGCGCATCCATGAAGCACAGCGCTCACCAACCAAGTTCGATATAAAAGGTCAGCTTCCTGCAACTAAAAAACTGAGCGGGATTCGCAGTCAGGAAATCAATGGAAGTGGCTTCAACCAATTACGCTTTGATGACACAACTGGACAAATCAGTACTCAACTCCAAAGTAGCCATGCTGCAACACAGCTGAATTTGGGTAATTTAAGCCATCCGAAAGAACAAGAGACGAGCCAAGGCCGTGGTGAAGGCTTTGAGCTGAGAACAGATGCTTGGGGAGCTGTGCGTGCAGGTAAAGGCATGCTCATTAGTACCTATGCACAAGAGCAGGCGATTGCCGACCATTTAGAGGCTGCACAAGCACAATCTTTACTTTCACAAGGCTATGAAAGCATGAAAATGCTCAGTGAGGTTGCAGCCAAGCAACAAACTGATGCTTTGAATGTGATTAATCGCTTACCTAAATTTATCCAATCACTTGAGCTAAAAACCACAGGTCAGGCATTAAATAGTACGGTGAACTTATTTAAAGAAGGGATTAATAACGACCCTATTCACGCTTTAAAAGACTGTGGCGGCTTTATTCAAGACATTGGTGCACTAGGTGGAAATGCAAAAGGCGTTGTAGATGAATTTAATGCTTTCTTTACCGATGCCAAAGATGCAGTGGAAAACTTAAAAGCGTTCATCGAAAACGTTGAAGAACATGGTGCCGATATCGTTAAAGGTAAACTTGCCAGCATTAAAGACCGTATTCATAAAAATCCATTTGAGAGTATTAAAGAGGTCGGAAAAGTCTTAGCCAATGTTGAGACTAAAGACTTTGACCTAATGAGTGTATGTGGCACTTTTAGTAAAGGCAGTAAATTGGAAGTGTCACCTTCTAAAGCATTGAGTTCTTTACAAGGCTTTATGGAGGGTTATACCCAAGGTTTAGAAAGCAGTTCCGATACTAAACAGCAAGAACAAGGCAAAATCTTTAGACAAGCGCTTATGTTATTAGCATCGCCAAATGGCATTGCTTTGACGACGCCTGAAAATATTATTCTGCAGGCGTCGCAAGATATTGCTGAAAGTGCCAGCGGCTCAATTAATTTGAGTGCACAGAAAAATATTATTGGGCACGCACAAGACAAAATTAGTTTGTTTGCCGCGCAAAAAGGTTTGCGTGCTTATGCAGCAAAAGGAAAGCTCGAATTACAAGCGCAAGATGATGCTATTGAAGCAATTGCCAAGAAGGTCATTAAGCTCATTTCTACTGAAGATAAAATCGAGCTTACGAGTCCAAAAGAAATTGTATTAACGGCAGGTGGATCACAGCTTAAAATTAATGCCAATGGTGTGTTTTCAACAACAGGCGGTAAGTTTGAAAGTAAAGCTGGGCAGCATTTGTTTACGAGTGGAGCCAAGGTTTCTTATGAGGTTCCTGAGTTGCCAAAAATTGGGCCATCTGCAATTAAATTTTTATTTACATCAATATTGGGAGAAGCAATTCCTGAAGCTAAGGTTATAGTGTTTGATGACTTAGAAAAACATACGCTATGGGAAGGGGTAACTGATAAAAATGGTTTAACTCCATTATTAGAAAGTGAAGATGCTAAAAAGTATTCAACATATTTAGGTTTTGATCAATGGTCTAGCTCTTTTTATGATGATGAAGTCGATGAAGAGAATAGTAACGATACGATTCTGGAGCCAGGTGAACATGGTTCACAGCTTGATTAAATTTTAATAGGTATGAATAAATGAATAAGAAAGTACATAATGTTGCAAAAGGCGAAACACTTTGGGGTATATCAAAGCATTATGGGATTCCTTTAAAGAATTTAGCCGATTGGAATAACTTAACTGGACGATTAATTCATAATATAAGTGTTGGGCAAAAAATATACTTATATCCACCTCAAGAAGAGATTGATACATTCCTAACTATTCGATTATTGGATTTAGCATTTAATCCAATTAATACTGCCACATTAAATCTAGAATATGATGGTTTAAAAAAAGAAGTTAAAATACTAAATGGAAATTCTCCTGTAATTGCTATTAAAGATCACACAAAGGGAATAAAAGTATATTTTAAAAGTAACTTAAAAGGCTTTTATTTAATTGCTGACCATAAAAAATTGCCATTAGGAAAAAAGAAATTAGTTTTAACTTCTAGAATGATGAAATCAACTGGTGTATATGGTTATAAAGAGGGTACTGAAAATCAAAAAGTAAAAGATGTTAAAATTGATTTAAAAAATAAAAATAAAGAGTTGGTAAAGGAAAAAGTTGAAAAATCGACCCCAGAGCCTGTAATAACTGAAGATAATAATGAGCTAAAAAATCAAAAAGGAGTTTTAATTGCTACGGGAGAGAATAATTCAGTTAGTGGGAATTCACAAAAACAGAAAGAAACACAACCACAAGTTAATTTACCTGAAACAATAGATAAATCGGTTAGAACTGAAGGAGGAGAAAAAACACATGCTATTGCCAAGGTTGGAATTGAAGGAAACTTGAGACTGGTTGCTGCAAATGAAATTTATAGAAAAGATATTCTTGATGCTGAAAAAAAATATGGCATAAGTGCAGCAACAATAGCAGCTCTTATTTGTATCGAAACGGGCGGAGGAAAAGTTGAAAATAAATGGGATCCAAATGCAGTAAATCCGCAAGGAACAGGAGTTGGTCTAGGCCAATTTTTTACCCCCACTTGGTTGGAACTAGCGACAGATAAAACAGGTAAACTGAATCAATATATAATTAAGAAGAAAGGGTATAAGGTACTTGTTGGAAGTGGTCGTTGGAAGAGCTATACACTTTCTGACGACCAGCGTACTGAAGAACAGAAAAAGAAAAAATTACAACAACCTATAGTTAAGCTGAATAGCAAAGATATCAGCTGGATAAACTCGCTAAGAACTGATGCTGGATTATCAATTGATACGATAGCTTTATCTGCAAAAAAAAATTTAGAGGGCTTAAAGCGTAGATTAAAGAATAATGGTTTAGCTACTAGTGGAGTTGATAATCTAAATCCATTAGAAATGAGTAAGCTTATATATTTTTGTCATCATGAATCACCTGGAAGTGCATATTTGATCATGAGAAACAGTATTGATAAAGATACTGCTAAGACTAATTTTGAAGCTAATGTAAGTAAAAAAGTTCAAGCTAAATATTTAAAGCAAGGTAATAATAACTATATTCAAGCATATAAAATTTGGATGTATGAAAATCTGATTGATACAAAAATTCATACTTTAGAATTTATGTTGAATACAAATGGATTACATGAATCCAATATGGTGGATATAGAAAAGAAAGTTTTAAATTCTAAAGAAGAACCAAAACCAAAACAGGAATCAAAACAGGAATCAAAACAGGAACCAAAACAGGAACCAAAACAGGAACCAAAACAGGAACCAAAACAGGAACCAAAACAGGAACCAAAGATTGGTGGTGCAAATGTTTGGTTTGATCCATTAAAAGTAAATAGAATGAGATCAGCTGGAAAATATGCCGCGGTCGCAAAATCTTGTACTTTCGGTATGGTGCGAAATGGTGGAAAAAGAGCACATCAAGGTATTGATTTAGAAGCAAAAGTTGGAGATGAGATAAGGGCGGTTGCTTCAGGGACTTTATATGCCATTAATAGAGATTTTAACGCTAAGGGAGATAGTAGTTTTGGGGCAACTATTACATTGCAAGTAAAAGTAGATGATTTACCCGAGAAACAAAAACTTTACATAAGAAAGCATTACCCAGATATAATATTTGTTTGGTTTTTTTATGCCCATTTGAGCCAAATTAATAGTTTTGAAAGCGATGAAGCTTGGATTGAGGCTGGAACTCCATTAGGGAAAACAGGATGTAGTGGAAACGCACATATAATGCCAACAGTTGAATTAGGCAGCCATTTACATTTTGAAGTTTGGTATTTGAAAGATCATGGGAAAGGTAATAAATCATTACCAACAAAGGATCAAGATGGTAGAGGATTGGTGGGTCGTTTTGATCCATACCCTTTGCTTAACAACCCATTACCTCCAACTAAAGAAAAGCGATGAGATTAAATATGAATCCAAGTAAAATATTTTTAGTATTAGCCCTATTAATACCAAACCTTTCTCAGGCAAAAAATATTATTTTATATGATGATTCAAATAGTATTATTTCTCAAGGATATAAAAGTATTAATGAACTTGGCCAATCTGTAAAAA